>JACMMN010000168.1 GCA_014379075.1 Pyrinomonadaceae bacterium
CCATCTTCTTACTTTCATTCTTCCAACTGAAATATTCCCGGCGGATGACATTTCTCTATTTTCAATCGTCAGGCTTTGGCTCGCACGGTTTTATGTATTGTTTGTCGTCGTGCTTTTTATTAAGGATCGTGGGAAAAAAATAGACGATGTTATCGTGGGCCTGGCAACCATATGGTGTGTTATTGCCGCATTCCTGCTTTTTGCGTATTTCATGCTCGGAGCCGACTATACCGAGATTCGTCATGCTTCAATATTGTTTGTATCGTCAGTATTGCTTGCCGGAGCTATTTTGACAAAGCTTTTGCATGTCAAATTATGGGTGCCGCTGATTATTGTGTGCGGACTGTTTTTTTTCTATTCTATTTATACTCTTTATCCGAATCTAGCAAAACGCGGGGATTGGGCAAGGGTTGGAGCGTTTATCGAAGAGAACGAGAGAGAGAATCAACCGATAATTATTTTCCAAACCTACGATGCCCTGATTTTGCCATATCACTATAAAGGTGCCAATCGGGTCTTTCCCGATGAGAAGTTTTTTGGATTTCCCGATGAAGATGTTGCCGGAAGCCCGAACAGGTACCGGAAGCAGATCGAGTTTATAATTTCAAAAATTCCTGATGGAGCCGATGAGATATGGCTTCTGACACCCGAGAACTGTGCTCTAGGAAAAGTATGCCAGCCGCTCGAAGATTTCGTTGAGGTAAACTACTCGATACTGATGGAAAAGGATTTTTATAAGGAAAAGGTGCGATTACTAAAAAAAAATCCGAAATGACTGCTGTGTTGCGAGTATTCTTTATGGTTAGACGGGTACTAAGTTGAGATGGTTTGGAGAATTGTGTTTGGCAAGCGTGTTACATCCGGATCGACGGTGATGCACTGGACTTCTGGATCCGTGTTAGACTCAAGACGTTTTTGTTAAAATACAGGATTAGTTAAAGTTAGATTAAAATGTGCGGCATAAACGGCATTATATTTTCAAGCAGATCCGGCCGCCAGGCCGACCCGCAAACTGTGATACGGATGCGCGACATGATCCATCATCGCGGCCCGGATGAGGCTGGGATCTTTGTGGAAAAAAACGTCGGGCTCGGACACCGGCGGCTTTCGATCGTTGACTTAAAAAACGGCCAGCAGCCTATGTTTAATGAGGACGGCTCATGCGTCATTATTTATAACGGCGAGATTTATAATCACGGCGACTATCGACCCGAACTCGAAGCGAAGGGATATAAATACGAATCTCACTGTGACACGGAAACGATTTTGCATCTGTATGAAGAATATGGTGCGAATTGTGTTCATAAGCTGCGTGGGATGTTCGCATTCGCTATCTGGGATAAAAGTAAAAGAGAGCTGTTTATTGCCAGGGACCGATTAGGCATTAAACCGCTGTATTATCTTTTGGACGACGAAGGGAATTTGTTTTTTGGCTCCGAGATTAAGGCTCTTTTGGAAGCCAAGGCCGTCAAACCCGAAATAAATTATCAAGCGTTTCCCGATCAGTTCGCCAACCACGGGACTTCGTACGATGAAACGCTTTTCAAAAATGTGAAACGGCTCATGCCGGGACATTTTTTGATTTGGAAAGACGGCAGCTTAAAAATAGAGAAGTATTGGGATATTTCGTTCGAACCAAAACACGGGGAAAGAAGCGATGCCGATTTTATAGAGGAATGGAGCGATCTATTTGAACAATCGGTCAAATTACGGTTGATGGCGGATGTGCCGCTCGGTATGTTTTTGTCTGGCGGAATTGATTCCAGTGCCATTTGCGCTGTGATGGCTAAAATGGTGGAGGAACCGATCAAAACTTTTTCCGTCGGATTCAAAGAGCGCGAAGCGAACGAATTCGAATATGCCCGGATCGTCGCTAAAGCCTTTAAAACTGATCATCACGAGATCGTCGTTACGCCGGAACAGTTTTTTGCGGAATTGCCGAATCTCGTCTGGCACGAGGACGAGCCGCTGGGTTTCATCGCGTCGGTCCCACTTTATTTTGTCTCGAAGCTGTCACAAGAACACGTGAAAGTCGTTTTGACCGGTGAAGGAAGCGATGAAATTCTGGCCGGATACGGCCGCTATTCGAAAGCCCTGCAATTATTAAATTACGGCGGCAAATACGAATCTCTTACACCTTCTTTTGTGCGCTCGGCAGTCAGATCGGGTGTTTCCAATTTGCCGGATTTACTTAACGGTAAACTAAGCCGTACGTTTCTTTCTCGCGACGCCGATATCGAAAATCTGTTCTTCGACAATTTTTCGGTATTTTCCAAAGCTATGCAGGCCAGGCTGTTTTCTCCGGATACAAAGGCAAGATTTGCCTCCGAAAATCCATATTTACGTCAAAACCAATGGCTAGCCGAGACCGACGCCGTAAATATTCTTGACAAATTGCTTTACGCCGATTCGAAGACCTATCTCCATGAACTTTTGATGAAACAGGATCAAATGTCGATGGCGGCTTCAGTCGAGTCGCGGGTTCCGTTTCTTGACCATAAATTGGTAGAATTCACGGCAAAAATGCCAACTAGAATGAAACTCCGCGGATCGCAGACAAAATGGATATTGCGTGAAGCAATGAAAACGATACTGCCCGCCGAAATTTTGACGCGGTCCAAAATGGGTTTTCCTGTTCCCGTCGGAAAATGGTTTCGCAATGAATTTCGACACATCGTCGACGAATACGTTTTAAGTGAAAGAACACTGCGGCGCGGTATTTTTAATGAGAGTTTTGTCCGGGAAATCGTCAATAAACACAACGCGGGCGAAAGTCACGACGAGCGGCTCTGGTCCCTGGTGAATTTCGAGATCTGGCAAAGAAGGTTTTTTGACGGTGAAGATTTAGTCACGACATGATGTTGATAAGTGAACAGGGAAATTTGACCAAAAAATTGAAATATATGGATGCCCTGCGCGGTCGTGATATTCTGTGCTTCAGCCATGACTGGACAGGCGATCCGCTTTCAAAAACTCATCTGATGCGGGTTCTCTCCCGGGATAACCGCATTCTTTGGATAAACGCTATCGCCAACCGCATGCCGACGACCTCGACTAAGGATATTTCACGCATTTACAAAAAATTGAAAAGCTTCACCGAACCCGTCAGGGAAGTTGAGCCTAATATTCACGTGTTGAGCCCGCTGGCAATTCCTGCTTACGGTACCTCGGCCGTAAGAAGATTCAACGAAATAATTCTGCGGTCGCAGGTGAAAAAAGCTATGCGGAAGCTGAAATTTGACAAGCCGGTCAATATGGTTTTCAATCCGGCGGCGGGCCTCCTTGCGGGAAACCTTGGCGAAACGCAGTTGGTCTATTACTGCGTTGACGAATACACGGCTTTTACAGGTGCTTCGAAAGGTTTGCGGGAGATCGAAGAGGATTTGTTCGAAAGGGCCGATCTGGTAATTGTCTCCGCGGAAAGGCTTTTGGAATCAAAGAAGAAATATAATAAAAATACGTTTTTGATCAGGCATGGCACGGATTGGATACATTTTCGCAAAGCGCTGGACGAAGAGACGAAAATTCCGGATGAAGTTGCCGGTCTGCCGAAGCCGGTCATCGGTTTTCATGGGCTGTTGGCGGATTGGGTCGATTTCGATCTGATAAAGAAAACGGCTGAACATTTCGCAGCAGGCTCGGTCGTATTGATCGGCAAGATCACGGTCGATGCCGAGAAAAAAATAAAAATTTTAGAAAATATACCTAATATTCATTTCCTCGGACGCAAGGCGTACGCGGAATTGCCGTCTTATTGTAAAGGATTTGACGTTGCCATCAATCCTTTTGCCATTAACGAACTGACGCTCGCGGCGAACCCTTTAAAAGTCCGCGAATACCTGGCGGCGGGCCTGGTGACGGTGTCAACGGATATTCCTGAGGTTCGGATCCTGGAAAACTGTCTGGTCGGGATAGATCATTTCGATTTTATCCGCCAAATCGAGATGGCACTGGAATATTCCAAACAGCCTGCAGAAATCTCGGATGCGATCCGGCACGAAAGTTGGGATTCGAAGATCGAAGAACTGCGGGAAATTATGATCGCCTGCGACGGTAAAAATGGGTAGAAAACTGAGAGGTGTATTTTGTTTTCTGGGTTTACTCATGGTCTGGATCTTGATCGCACCTTTTTTGGCGGGATATTTAGTGGTGCAAAAGCCTCTTGAAACAGCAGATGCCATAGTTGTCCTGAGCGGTTCGGCAGCTTATATGGAACGCACGCGGGAAGCAGCGGACATATTTAAAACAGGAATTGCTCCCAAAATCCTTCTTACAAATGATGGCCGGCAGGGCGGCTGGAACAGCGAGGAGCAGCGAAATCCTTATTTCGCCGAGCGTGCTTACCAGGAGCTAATTGAACATGGAGTGCCTGGTGAAGCGATAGAAATATTGTGGAAGGCGGGTGAAGGCACAAATGATGAGGCGGATCTCATCGCGGAAACCGCCGCCGAGCGGGGATTTAAATCCGTGTTGCTTGTAACTTCGGCCTATCATTCACGCAGGGCTCTATGGACGTTTGAACGCGCCATGGATAGAAAACACCTGCAAGTAAATGTCGGTATAAGAACGCCTTTGAATGGCTCGCACGGGCCGCCGCAGTTTGATTGGTGGCTAAATGGCAAAGGTTGGAAGTATCTGGGCTCCGAATACATCAAAATGGCATATTATTGGATTTGTTACTGATAAATAAAGGTCACTTTTTCTTTTCAATAATGACGGCGATACGGTCAAGCAGTAGATCATCCAGGACACGGATTCCAAGCATCGCTGCAAATGTTGGCCGTATCACCATCTTCCTCAGCGCAGGATAACTCTTGCCGGTTGTCATAATAGGTGTGCGGGTGACGTACCTTATACTGACATCCAGAGTTTTTAAAAGCTGGTGAAACGAGCGATTTGTCGTACCGTTTAATGTCGGCAATTTCTCCCAATCCGAATACTCTCCGAGCGGCTTATACCAACTTGCCTCTTTCTCATCAAGGATATCTTTATAGGCGTGCTTTAATGTCTCACCTGAGAAAATCCACTGTA
>JACMMN010000169.1 GCA_014379075.1 Pyrinomonadaceae bacterium
AAATTCGCCGTAAAAAAGTTGCTCATAAGTTACTTTAGTTTGCCCTCGTTTGACCTCGTTTAGTAAAACAATAATAATCCGAAAAGCAAAACTATGGAAACGCTGGAAAGGGCCGAACAACTAAAAACCGAACTCGACAGCCTGCGGCCGCTCAACCCGGAAGCCGAAGCCCGTGTAATGCAGAAATTCCGGCTCGACTGGAATTATCATTCCAACAACATCGAAGGCAATTCCCTGACCTATGGCGAAACCAAAGCTCTCATCCTTTTCGGCATCACCGCCCAAGGCAAACCTTTAAAGGATCATTTCGAAATCACCGGTCACAACGAAGCCATAAACTGGGTTATGGACTTGGTAAAAGGGGACATGGAGTTGACAGAAGTTTTTATCCGCGAACTTCATACGCTTATCCTGAAAGAATCAAGCTATAAAGAAGCTTTAACTCCGGACGGAAAACCGACACGCCGCAAGATCGAGATCGGCAAATACAAGACGCAGCCGATTCATGTAATCACTGTTCCCGGTGAAACATTTTATTTTGCTACTCCTGAAGAAGTTCCTGCGAAGATGCAGGAGCTAATAGAGTGGTTTCGAAGGGAAAAGGTCAAGCCGGATGTAAACCCAATCATTCTGTCTGCTCTTTTCCACTACAAGTTTATCCGCATTCATCCGTTCGACGATGGTAACGGACGAGTCGTCCGAATTTTGATGAACTTCATCTTAATGCAGTTCGGGTATCCACCGATAATCATTCGGACCGAAGATAAGGAAAACTATTACCGTGTATTAACCCTTGCAGATTCGGATCAGATTGAACCATTCATAGAGTATATTGGGAAAAATCTGGCTGATTCGATCAATCGGTCAATAAAGGCTTTGATTGGCCAAGGTTCGGACGATATTTGGGATGAAGGGTATCAGGATTCACGCGACCAGTAATTCGAAATTGTTTTCGTCAACCACCGTTACACCCAAACTCTCAGCCTTCGTCAATTTCGATCCCGCATCGCTTCCGGCTATCACAAAATCCGTATTTTTGCTGACGGATGACGAAACTCTGCCGCCGCGTTCTTCGATCAGTTTGGCGGCTTCGTCTCGGGTGAAGTTTTCTAGTTTTCCGGTCAATACGAAGGTTTTGCCGACAAATCTTTCATCGAGATTCGCGGTGCTGGCGGCATCGACTTCGGTTTTTACTCCGGCTGTCTTTAGCCGCTCGACCAACTCAATATTTCCCGCATCGCGAAACCATTCGTAAACACTTTCCGCGACGGAAAGGCCGATCTCATGGATCGCGTCGAGTTCTTCGACCGAAGCCGCCGCGACTTTGTCGATGCTGCGGTAATGATTCGCAAGGATTTTCGCGTAGCGTTCGCCGACGTGGCGGATGTCTATGCCGTAAAGCAGCCGCTGAAGCCCGCGATCTTTGCTGGCCTCGACCTGCTCGATCAGCTTCGTCGCGGATTTTTCGCCTTTGCGTTCAAGATTCGAGATGTCTTCGGACTTGAGCGAATACAGGCCGGCGACGTCTTTGATCATTCCGCTATCGACGAGTGTGTTGATCAGCACATCACCCAGGCCTTCGATATCCATTGCTTTGCGCGATGCAAAGAACCCGATCCGCCCTTTTATTTTTGCCGGGCAATCTGGATTTGTGCAGCGGCGGACGGCTTCGCCTTCGGGCCGCACGGCGGCGGAATCACACACAGGGCAAATGTCTGGAAACACATATTCGGTTTCCTTCCCGTCGCGTTTCGATTCGACGACGCCGAGCACCTGCGGAATTATCTCGCCGCTTTTTTCGATCATTACCCAATCGCCGATCTTCAGATCCAGCCGCTTAATTTCGTCTTCGTTATGCAGTGATGCACGGGCCACGGTCGTACCTGCAAGCAGGATCGGTTCGAGGTTAGCTACAGGAGTTAACGCCCCGGTTCGGCCGACCTGAATGCTGATGGAAAGTAATTTCGTCGTTGATTGCCGGGCCGGATATTTATACGCGATCGCCCAACGCGGAGCCTTCGTAGTTGAGCCGAACTCCTGCTGCAACGCCGTCGAATTTACCTTTATGACAACGCCGTCGATCTCGTAATCGAGCGAGTCCCGCATTGGCTCCATCTTTTCGATGAATTTGCAGAGATCTTCGTAATTTTCGCACAACGCCCGGTGCGGATTGACGTGAAAACCATTCGTTTCGAGCCACTCGAAATTCTCCCAATGCGTCACAAACATCTTTTGATTGCCGCTAAAAAGATCGTACGGAAACATATCCAGCCGACGCGACGCGACGATCTCCGAATCGAGCATCCGCAGCGTTCCCGATGCGCAGTTGCGCGGATTCGCAAAGGTTTTTTCGCCCAGCATTTCAAGCTCGGAATTGATGCGTTTGAAACTCGAACGCGATAAAAAAACTTCGCCGCGTATCTCGGCACGATCCGGCGAATCGACTCTGAGCTTCAACGGGATCGTCTTGATCGTCCTCACATTCGGCGTCACGTCATCGCCGCGGGAGCCGTCGCCGCGAGTAGCTCCGGCTTTGAGTAAGCCGTTCTCATAGTGCAGCGAAACGCTCAGCCCGTCGATCTTCAGTTCCGCAACATATTCCAACTTCCTTCCCTCGGCAAGCCGCTCGCAACGCTCAGTAAATGCTTTTAAGTCTTCGAGATTGTAAGAATTATCCAGCGACATCAGCGGGATCGAATGCACGAAGGGTTTGAGGCTCGTCGCCTTGCCGCCGATCCGCTGGGTTGGGCTATCGGGCGTAATTAATTCTGGATTTGCTGATTCGAGTGATTTTAGGCGTTCGAGCAATTGGTCGAATTCGAAATCGGAGATTTCAGGCGTGGAGTTTTGATAATAAAGGTCGTTGTGCCGGTCGATCTCGGCACGGAGATAGTCGACTTCTGTCCGAATTGCATCCGGCAAAATTGAAACAGTCATACTCAATTTTAATTCGTTTGGGAAGGCTTTTCGGTGATCGGATTGCGCTTTTGCTTTCCGTAACCTTTTTTTCCGAATTCCTGCGCGAAAAAGTACTCGACACTCAAACAACAGAACTCATCGAACGTGATGTTCATCATTTCTGCATGCTTAATCGCCCTATTATAGATTTCGTCGGGAATTTCGATTTCGAACGTTTTCATATCGACCATATTATTTCATAAATTCTGCTATTAGACGATGAAAATGATGCGTTCCCTGCTCGCGTGTCGGCGAATATTTGCCGTGCGAATAGAACCGCGAGCGGATCCCTTTTTGTACACTCTCAACTACCTTTTCGTCCTCTAACTCAACGCGGTGCAGATCGGCTCCCGCACCGGTTTCGACTTTTGATTCGTCCGAAACGTATTTAAGAAATTCGACCTTAGTTTTTCCGGGTGATATTGGCTTCACGATATTTACAGAAATTCCCCACGGATAAAAATTGAACATCAAATTTGGAAATATAAAGAGATATCGTCCGGCGATCATATCTGGGTCAGAACCCGCAGCGACAGCGACTGGGTTCTTCTCATCCACAAAATCCAACCCAGTCGCTATCGCTCCCGGTTCTGACAGGGCCGTTTGAAGACTGGAATAACGAAAAGTCTCGGTCGTGTAGCTGCCGTAATCTACTATTTCATTGAGCGAATGATGGACGAAAGGAATGTGAAAGCCTTCGAGATAATTCTCGCAATACAACGCCCAATGAGCGTTTACTTCATATTCATGCTTCGAAACCAATTTTGAGCCCGAAAAAGCGGCAATATCGATTAACGGATTTGTACCGCCCATAAAATCTTCGAACGGAGCGGCCGGATCAACCGATGCAAAAAGAAAATTTCCCCAGCTTGCAGATGCAATTCGTGGGAGATTATCCGAATCAGAGGGAAAATTCTCAACACCGTCGAATTCCGGCATCGAAAGAAATTTGCCAGCGAGCGAAAACCGCCGCCCGTGGTAGCCGCAGCGGATCAAACTTGCCGCTGCCGGTTCTTCGACGAGGACCTTCCCGCGATGCGTGCAGACATTCGAAAAACAATTAAAAGAACCATTGTTGTTTTTTATTATCAAAACCGGTTCGTCAAGAAAGTTTTCGAGAAGAGTAAGCGGTTTTAGATTGTCTATTTCATCTTTTGTGCCGATCAACTGCCAGCTTTTTGTAAAGATCCTCTCTTTTGAAAGCTCGAAATATTGTTGATCCGTATAGAATTCGGATGACAATGTTTTTGCCTTTCGGATATCGGGATCTATGTCAAAATTGGCCATTGTTAGAACTTGCAAATATTTCTATTCAGTGAGCGTTCAGTCCTCAAAAAGCAAATATTTCGATCTATCAGCACGAGCAAAACCACGGCAGACATATCCATTAGCAAACGATTCTTCGAATTCTTTCCGAATCCTGGCTTGTTCTGCCAAAGCCTCGTCCGTACTCTTTTCAACCAGTCCGGCCCAATCTGCTGCGATTTCTATGGTGCGGACAGGTTGGCGCGATTCGACAAAAGTTTCACCCGCCGCAAACCGCCGAACCTTCTCGCTTTCCAGATTCCATTCGGCAAACAGGCGGTCGCTCGCTAACCCGATGGGCTCGCCGCCCGTTGAGGCGGTCGAATAGTCGATTCCGTAAAAATTCGGCTGATATTCGGTGACCGCCGCTCCAAGCTTTTCCAAATTAAAATAAGCGTTTCGGGCCTTCCACGGTTCGAAGGTCCATTTTACATATTTCACATTTTCTGAAAGCGCCCGTTCCCGCTGGGCCCATTTTAGATTTGCTCCGATCCCAAAACTCTGAAAGTCCGCGATGACGGCGGTCATATGGGAATAAAATGCTCTCTCGCCACGCAAAATAGCCGGAACGCTCAAGACGAATCCGACCAGTTGTACGCCCGAATAAGCGCCGAGCGTAAACCCGCCCGCATTTTTCGTCACGACGAAATGCCGAACAGGCGAAATTTCTATCTCCGGAAGCGCAAAAACCTCCCGCTGAAGGTCAACGCAGGCGGCCAGTTCATTCAAGCTCTCACATTCCCGAATTTCTATTTTATTATTCACAATGCCTTCAGATAATTTACGGTAAATGAAACTTTCGCAATTTGCTTTTGCCGTGTCAAATCGGTGCTGTTTCCCGAAAAAATTTGCATACCAATTTAGCCCGTAATTTGTTATTATATTCACGGTCGGCCGCGCAGTTCCTCGCCGAGCTTTCTTCTTTTCAAATGACTCCGCAAAATACTCTCGATCTAAAAGGAAACTTTAAAACTCATCCGTTTGCCGAGATCCTCGCCGAGATCGCGCAGGCAAAGTTGAGCGGTTCGCTGCGGTTGTCGCGTGGCGAACGGAAAACCATCGTTTACGTTAACGAAGGCGAGATCGTCTACGCGGTCTCAAATTCGAGGGAATTTCGTCTCTTCAACGTTATTTTGGGCCAGCATAAGATCGACAAGCCGGCTCTCGCACAATTCCCAAACCTGGCCAACGATATCGAATTCGCCGCGAGTTTGCAGGAAAAAGGTTTGTTTACCAAAGAGCAGATCGACGATCAAATTGTTACCCAGATAAAGCAGATCGTGGTCGAAGCACTATCGTGGCCGGAGGGCGAATGGCTTTTCAGCCCTCTCGCCCGGCTGCGGGAAAATCTGGTTTACGATATCGGCGTTTACAATGTCCTGACCGATTATGCGAGGTGCGTGCCGGCCGATGCGGTCGCCGAACGTTTTAGGAGTGTGCAGGAAGGTTTCACGGTCGTCCCGGAGCGCACGACGCAAATCAATTTGCAGATGCACGAATCGTACGTGCTCTCTATTTTCGACGGCTATCAAATGACCATCGAAACTCTGCAGCCGCTGTGCAGCCTGCCCAAAAGTGTCCTTCTGCAGGCACTTTATGTGCTGTGGCTCGGCGGGATCCTGCAGCGTCAGGAATGGAATGCAGCGTTTTCCGTGAATAAGCTCGCACATATTCGAAGCTCGAAAATGTCCTTGGTGAAGGAAGCCGTAAAACCCGCCGTTCCACAAGCTGCAGCGGAAGCCGTGCCCGAAGAACCGGCTACGGAACAAGTTGAAGAACCTGTAAAAATTCCGGAAAAGGAGATCTCGCTTGAAGAATATCTGGAGCGCGTGGAAAAGGCGGAAACGCATTACGATATCATGGGCGTCGCCCAAAATGCTCCGATCTCGGAAATAAAGTCTTCGTATTTTTCGATGGCGAAGCTTTTTCACCCGGACCGCTATCATCGTGAATCGGTCGGTATCCAGCGGCGCGTGCAGGTTGCCTTCACCGGGCTCGCTCATGCATATGAAACACTAAAGTCGCCCGAAAGCCGCGGAACCTACGATTTCAAAATGCGTAAGGAACTGGAATTGCGGGAAAAACGCCGTGCGGAAGGAATGCCCGAAGCGCCCGCTCACGAAGAACTGAAAACGGAAAGCGGACTGGAAAGCTTCGAACACGGCCTTAACGCCCTGATGGAAGAAGATTACGGCCAGGCGGCGACGCATTTGTCGCGAGCCGTCCATTACAGCCCCGAAAATGCTTTGTATCATGCCTATTACGGCCATGTTCTTTCATTCAGCGAAAAATTCCGCCACAAAGCCGAAGGCGAACTCCAAGCGGCCTCCCGGCTCGACCCGAAAAATCCTAAAATTCGCCTTATGCTCGCGCAGTTTTTCATCGATATGAACATGCTGAAACGCGCCGAAGGCGAACTGAACCGTTTTCTCGAGATCGCTCCCGACAATAAAGAAGCGAGAGAATTACTGGA
>JACMMN010000170.1 GCA_014379075.1 Pyrinomonadaceae bacterium
AATGCTGCGAATGAACGAAATGCCGAAGGTCGAGGTGCACATCATGCCCAGCACCGAAAAACACGGCGGCGTCGGCGAACCGGGCACACCGCCGATCGCCCCGGCGGTTGTTAACGCAATTTTTGCCGCGACCGGTAAACGGTTACGCAGTCTTCCGATCAACGCAGCCGAATTGAAACAGGCATAGGAGGCCGAATGATGAAAGATCGAAATAAATTTTCAGCACGCACCGGCCTGAAGCTTTTCGTTATCGGTGCCGCATGTCTGCTGCTCGCGGGTTTTGCGTGGTCCAACGGTGCATTCAAGCAGATCGCCGTTTCCGAGCCGGTCGAAGCTCGCGAATTTCCGTCAAATCTCAACGATCCCGAAAAAGCGAAGGCTGCCTTTAATGACGTGGCTGCCGTTTTTTTCTCGGCAAGATGCGCTAATTGCCATCCGGCCGGGGATATTCCTACGCAGGGCGACGAGATGATACCGCACACAATGAACGTGACTCGCGGCAAGGAAGGCAAAGGCGTTTACGGCCAAACATGCACCACCTGTCACCAGAATGAAAATCTCGCCGGCGACCACATGCCGCCGGGCACATCTAAGGATTGGCACATGCCGCCGGCCGATCAAAAAATGGTTTTTCAAGGCTTGACCGCCGGCCAGCTCTGCCGCAATTTTAAGGATCCGTCGAAGAACGGCGGCCATAAGACCTTGCGCGAGGCAATGGATCATATTCAGAAAAAAGACCCGCTCGTCACATGGGCGTGGGATCCCGGCAACGGCCGGACGATGCCGCCGATGAGCTTCGAAGAATTTTCGGCGAAGGTCGAGGAATGGGTGAGCAGCGGCGGGGCATGTCCCGAATGAAATGAAAGCTGTATTTAAGAATGCCTGGGGTTATCAGGGCGACGCAATGAATCTCCCGGTCGCGAACCTAGAGGCATCGTTGCCGTTTTATACGGATATTATGGGTTTTGATGTCGTTTCACACGGCGACTCGCCGCACCGTTCCGCCGTACTTGAAAGGCCGGACATTCAAATCGGCCTCGCTGAAAACGGCGGCGACCCGGAGCAGGACGGCTGCGCCTTTGAGGTAGACAATGTCGAGGCCGTGTTTGCCGAATTCAAGGCAAACGGTTTTGATAGGGATGTGCCGGAGTTTAAGACCGAGCGGAATAAGAACGGCACGTGGAAAGTCTTTTACGTCGTCGCGCCCGACGGCCTTTGCTATTGGCTCGGCGAAAAGCAGGCCCCGTAAACACCCGCCTTGAAAGAGATCAAAGAAATTCTCAAATCGGTTGCTGCCCTTGCGGATGGTGAAAAAGCGATCCTGGCAACGGTTATCGCCGTTCACGGTTCGGGATATCGCCTTCCCGGCGCTCGGATGCTGGCGCTCGAAAATGGTGACACGTTCGGGATGGTTTCGGGCGGATGTCTGGAAGCCGACGTTCTCGAACGTGCGAAAAAGGTACTTGCCAGCGGCAATTCCGAGGTCTTTACATACGACACAACGCAGGACGAGAATTCGGTCTTCAGCCTGAATATGGGCTGCCGCGGCGTGATCGAGATTTTGCTCGAACTGGTCGGAACGGACAGCCCAATAATCGAGAAAATGAGGGCCGCGTACGAAGGCCGCGAGGCTTCGGAAGATTTTGAAACGCCGGTAGCGGTGATGCTTTTCGGGGCAGGTGCCGATGCCGTTCCGTTCGTCCGGATCGCGTCGGAGCTTGGCTGGCAGGTGACGGTTTACGATCACCGCCCGGCATTTTTGACCGAAGAAAGATTTCCGGACGCCCGAAAATTAACGCTGCAAAAAACTGACGAAATACCCGACACGACCGATGCCGACGACCGCACGGCGGCCGTCATAATGACGCATAACTACGCACGCGACCGGCTGATCTTACCGGCATTGCTGAGATCCGATGTTTTCTATGTCGGTGCCCTCGGGCCTAAACGGCGCACCGAACAACTGCTTGACGAGATCGGCGGGACTTTTAGCGAGGAACGGCTTTCAAGGCTTTACGCTCCGGTCGGTATGGACATCGGCGGCGACACGCCCGAAAGCATTGCCCTTTCGATCATCGCGGAGATTCAAAGCGTACTCAAAAATCGCGGAGGCGGCCATCTGCGTGACCGTCAGGGATCGATCTATGGACGAGAACCCAATTGAATTAAAACCGCGGATCGGCTGTCTCGTGCTTGCGGCGGGAGCTTCGCTGCGGCTTGGAAGTCCAAAGCAACTGCTGATATATGATGGCAAAACGCTCTTGCGGAGGTCAGTTGAAACTGCGATCAATGCCGGATTCAAACCGGTTATCGTCGTTCTCGGGTCAGAGATCGAACGATCGAGATCAGAGATCTCCGGCCTCGATGTAAAAATTCACATCAATGAAGATTGGGAATCGGGAATGAGCTCGTCGATAAAGGCAGGCCTCGAACATCTGCTGAAGATCGAACCGGAGATCGACGGTGTTTTAATTACCCTTTGCGACCAGCCTAAGGTCTCTTCGGAGCACTTAAACCTTTTTGTCGAGAAATTTGAAGTAACAAAAGCATCAATTATTGCCGCCCAGTATGAAGGAGTGGCCGGTGTTACGGCGCTGTTCTCGAAATAGTGTTTTGAGTGAAAGGGAGCGCGGGTTGGCGGGGCGCTCACGGG
>JACMMN010000171.1 GCA_014379075.1 Pyrinomonadaceae bacterium
ATGACACCCGAGAATATTTTATTCAAGCTGGCAAACGGTTCGTCGTTCGAGATCATGGATTGGAAATTCGTTCCGAAGGAAGAGGCCCCGGACGTTGACGACGCGGCGAAAGGCGAAAAGAAAAAAGGAAAACGCACCAGGAACGAAGAGATAGAGGCAGCCCGGGAAGAAGGTGAACCGGAGAAGATAGAAGATAAATACGATATCTGGTATCAAGTACGGCTCGATCCTTCGGTATCGCCGGCTCCGGCGGGCTGGCTGTTCGGCCGGCAGGTCGAGCTGCAGGTGCCAAGCGATATAGTATTCTTTCAGCAGAACAATCGAAAATTCGTCACCTGGCAGCGGCTCGATACGGATGCGGCGGACAAGGCGGTGACGACCGACCGGACATCGACGCCCGGAAGCTGGGTTATCCTTTCACGGACAAATCAGGTGAAAGCGATCGACGGCGTGGAGCCCGATTTTGACGGCATCCTGGTACTCGCGTTCGACAAATACGACCAGAGCTACTACACGGTTTGGCGGACCACCGGCGAGGTTTGGGGCACGCTCCCGCTGAAGGTCGACGGCCAGGGCGATAACAAAACGTTTACCATACAGATCCGGCACCCGGAGGGTCGAATGGATGCCAAACGCTTTGTCGTGTTCCGGGACAAGAACCGCATGAAGGTCACGCCCCCGGAAGATATAGCACAGTATCAGGCGGCCAGGGTGCGATAATTTGGTGCATGTATGGGTCAGAACCTGACTTTGGCTTATGAATGAAAACGAAGAATTTGATACCGAGAATCCTTTCCGCGAGCCGGTTGAGATGGAAATCGGCGATTCGCTCGATCTCCATGCTTTCCGGCCGAAAGATGTAAAGGCCGTAACGCTGGCCTATCTGGGCGCGGCGCGGGAAAAAGGGTTTAAATTCGTCAGGATCATACACGGCAAGGGAATCGGCGTTCAGAGGGAGATCGTTAGAAGTGTTTTAAGCGAGGTTGGTTTTGTTAAGAGTTTTAAATCCGGTGATGAATTTTCCGGCGGATGGGGTGCAACGGTCGTGGAGTTTTTTTGAGCGGAAACTTATTTTTGCCTCGAAAAAGCATACGAGGAGCAAAAAAGATCAATTGCGCGGTTTATGCCTTTTCAGTGGTTATCATTCAGCGGTCATCAAGGACGTCGGCCCAGGCTTCTTCTTCGAGCGGGCCCGCACCCAGGGCTGCCAGCATTTCATTCTGTTCTTCGATCCGGTCCTCGGCGTCATGCAGACGAGCCGTGAGCGTCTTGCAATGTAATTCAAGTTCGTGAACCCGTTTCTTGCGCTCCTTGTCCAGCCGGTCGACGTAAAATAAATACATCATCTGCAGGCCAGCGACGCCGGCGAGCGACAAGCAAAGACAGATTAATGCGTATAACAACATCTTGCGATTTTAGATTTTAGATTTTGAATTTAGATCGAAAAGCCGGAAAATGCACGCATCGCACCCGGCCGGTCAAAATAGTAAATCGCAAAATGTAAGATCTAAAATTCATTATACTCTTGACCAAAGCCTGAGGAAAAGTAAAAATCTAACTAAAAGCTGATCCAAGGGAATATGAGATAAAAAGATTGAGAATTCCAACCCGCAGACTCCTGTTTTGGGTATGAAATTCGGTATTTGAACTGAAATTTGGAACCTTACATAAAAAATCTAATGCATAATCAAAGCCTTCAACTTGTTTATACGCTGCTTTGCGACGATGTGCGTATCGAAATGGGAAATAAGATCTCGCTGATGGGTATTTTCCAGAACATAATGGTCGAAAAACTGCCGGTTTCGCTGATCAAATTTGCCGTCATCAATCACTGGATGGGCGAAGGTAATCATCAGACGGAAGTGCGGATACTTTCACCCGACAAGCTGAATTTGGTCGTCACCTCACAACCGACGGACATAGACCTCGCTCCGGGCGGGTTTACGGATAATGTCAGCTTTTTCGTAAATGTGGTTTTTCCGAGTGCGGGAACCTATTGGGTGCAGACGCTTGCGGATGCCGAACTGCTCGAAGAATTTCCCCTGATCGTCGCGGATGCGGGAAACGTTGAAGAAATGAGGCTGGCGGACGAGATCTCGGAAACGATCAATTGACGTTTACTTTTCCGTTCGCGGAATATCAAGCGTGATCGCCAAACGGTAGATCGCGGCGCTGTCCACTTCGATTTCCTTTGAGCCCGACGCATCTTTGAATTTCGCCGTGACGCGAAGTTTTGCGGAACCCTCGGGCTGGCGAAAGGTAAATTCTCCGCTGACATTAGTGAATCCGCTGCCTAGATTTTTTGTGGAACCGTCGGCGTTAACACGTTCGATCTCGACCTTCGCTCCGGTGACACTGGTTCCTTCGCGATAAAAAACACTTCCCTTGATAATGACCTGCGTTCCCTGATCGACCGATAGGATCAGCCGATCGCCGAGATTCCGCACATTTTTATCCGTGACCTCAACATTGTAGAGGACTCCCGAGCTGTAACCACTAGCGTCGATAACGACACTGTATTTGCCAGAGCTCAGCCCTTCCATCAGAAAATTCCCTTTTGCGTCGGAGCGGACGGCTTTAACGTCCTTTCCGTCCTGGCGAACGGTTACGCTCGCATTGGCAATACCGCTGCCGCTGTTCGTCCGCACCTTGCCCTTTAACCCTCCGCTCTGGGCGACAACAAAGGAAGCAGAGAACAGCAATAAAGCTGCGGAGGCCAGAAACCGTGATTTGGCAAGGGAAATAAGCATAATAGATTCAGGCAGCCGCCGAACTCGTTTTGAATTCGCCCGCCACATCATTGATGATGTCATTCAGGCTGCGGGTTGGCTGGTAACCTATCAGATTCTTTGCTTTTTCGAGGCTAGGAACGCGACGCCGCATATCTTCGAAGCCTTCGCCGTAAGCTTCTTCGTATGGAATATATTGGATCTTACTGGTGCTTCCGGTCAGCTCGATCGCTTTGTCGGCGAGCTGTTTAATTGAGATCTCCTCGTTATTACCCAGATTGATCACCTGGCCGAAGCATTCCGGCGAATCGAGCAATTTTGCGAGTCCTTCGACCACATCCAATACATGTCCAAAGCATCTCTGCTGAGTTCCGTCGCCGTGAACGTGGATAGGCTCGTTCTTCATTGCCGCTTCGACGAAACGCGGAACGACCATGCCGTATTGCCCGGTCTGACGCGGGCCCACCGTATTGAAAAGCCTGACCACCACTACCGGCAAACGCGTTTCCTTATAATGAGCAAGAGCCAAAAACTCGTCGAGCGTTTTGGCGCAGGCGTATGCCCATCGGTGCTTATCGGTGGAACCCGTCAAAAGGTCGTCATCTTCCTTAAATGGAACCGACGCACCTTTGCCGTAAACTTCGGAAGTGCTGGGAATCAGAACACGCTTGCGGTAGCGCGAGCAAAATTTAAGGATGACATCCGTTCCGTGAAAGATCGTTTCAATGGTCTTTACGGGCTGTTCCATGATAAGCCGAACGCCGACCGCGCTCGCCATATGATAAACGTGATCGGTTTCGCGGATAAGGCGTTCCATCATTCGCTCGTTCAAAACGGTGTCGATGATAAGCCTGAACCTTTCGTGGCCCTCGAGATGCTGGATGTTCGAATAACGCCCGGTCGATAGATCATCGACAACAGTGATCTCATGGCCCTGATCGATAAATTTGTCGGCCAGATGGCTTCCCACGAAACCTGCACCGCCTGTGATAAGAATTTTCATTTTTGCTATTAATTTTCGAGTTTTTCGATCCTGGTTAGCTGAGATTCTGACGCTCGCCTTAATTCTGTTGACGATTCTTTGAGTTCTTTTATCGATTCCCGAAGTTCGCGTATCGAGCCGCTAAGTTCTTTGTTTGAGGTTCTAAATTCACGCTCGTTTTGCGACTGGAGCTCAATCAGTGCATTTAATTTAAAGGTGAAATGTTCGCGGTCTTGGGTAGATGATTTCGCTGTCTCGTCCAACCGTACTTCTTGCCGGATCACAAGATCCTTCATTTGAAGAATAGCATGCTCGATTAATTTGGTTCGATTTTCGCTGCGGTCAAACCGTTTTTCAACCTTTTCGACTCTTT
Source organism: Pyrinomonadaceae bacterium (assembly GCA_014379075.1). GTDB lineage: Bacteria > Acidobacteriota > Blastocatellia > Pyrinomonadales > Pyrinomonadaceae > OLB17. Next base: position 4,085 of record JACMMN010000171.1, read on the forward strand.
CTTCTATATTATTATTTTCCTTAAAATATTTTTACTATTGTCGTACGATACCCCTAAAATAGGCAACTGTTCTTTCCAATCCTTCCGCCAGCGGAATTTTCGGTGACCAACTAAGTAAATTCTTCGCTTTTTCGATATTAGGCTGCCGCTGTTTAGGATCGTCCTGCGGGAGCGGCAGATATTTGATCTTCACTTCGGTGCCGATGGCCTTACCGATCTCGACGGCAAGCTCATTCATAGTGAATTCTCCCGGATTGCCTATGTTTACCGGCAAATGGATATTTTCGGCTTCGGTATTCATTAGACGTATCAGCCCGTCGACAAGATCGCTGACGTAGCAAAAGGAGCGTGTCTGGCTGCCGTCGCCGTACATCGTAAGTTCCTCGCCTCGAAGAGCCTGGACGATGAAATTGGAAACGACGCGGCCGTCATTTTCCATCATACGCTCCCCGTATGTGTTGAAGATGCGAACGATACGCGTGTCCACCGAGTTCTGCCGGTGATAATCCATCATCAGCGTTTCGGCAACGCGCTTGCCTTCGTCGTAGCAGGAACGCAGGCCGATCGGGTTGACGTTGCCGAAATAATCCTCAGTCTGCGGGTGGATCAGCGGATCGCCGTAAACTTCGGAGGTGGATGCCTGGAGAATGCGGGCCTTGACGCGTTTTGCCAGGCCGAGCATGTTGATCATGCCCATAACGCTCGTCTTCACGGTTTTGACCGGATTGTACTGGTAATGGATCGGCGACGCCGGGCAGGCCAGATTATAGATCTGATCGACCTCGAACATAACCGGTTCGGTCACGTCGTGGCGGACGAGCTCGAAATTTTTGCTGTCCAGCAAGTGAACGATATTGGCCTTGCGGCCCGTGAAAAAATTATCGAGGCAGATGATCTCGTTGCCTTCGGACAAAAGCCGTTCGCAAAGGTGCGAACCGATGAAGCCGGCCCCGCCGGTGATTAAGATTCTCATAAGATGTCAGATGCTGGATGTCAGATGTCAGTAAGAAAGGCTAACCTCTAGCATCTTACATCTTACATCTTTATTTTAAGTGTTTTTCGAAGAAAGTAAAAATCCGTTCGTATTCGTCCGTCCAGCTTTCGGGGCGGGTGAAGCCGTGGTTTTCCGATGGGTAGAGCATCGCTTCGAAATGCTTTGTTTTGCCAAGCCGGATGAGTTTTTCCATTAATTGAACGGAATCCTGGACGTGGACATTATCGTCGGCCATTCCGTGCAGGATCAGCAGCGGGCGTTCGAGTTTGTCGGCGTAGGTGATTGGCGAGCTGCGTTTATAAGCTTCAGGGTTTTTGTCGGGAAAACCGAGCCGCTGGGCGGTGTACCCGGGCGATGAGGCGTAATAATTTTTCCAGTCAAACACCGGGCGAAGGGCAGCCGCCGCAGCGACTTTGTCGGGAGCACGCATCGCCAACATTCCGGCCATAAATCCGCCGTAGCTGCCGCCGTAAACGCCGACCTTTTGTGGATTGACCGCGTAATTTTTGACCATGTAATCGATGGAATCGACGTGGTCGTCCATGTCCTTGCCGCCTAGAAAATCGTAAACGTCCGTCCGCCATTCGCGCCCGTAACCCGCCGAGCCGCGATAATCGATGTCCAGCACGACATAGCCTTTCTGCGTCAGCATCTGGTTGAACATAAATTCGCGGTAATAATTATTCCAGCCGTTAATGACGTTTTGAAGATAACCGGCACCGTGGACGAAAACGACCATCGGATATTTTTTCTTGGCGGAATGACCGGCGGGCAGATATATTTTCGCGGGAATTTTCTTGCTGTCGCGGGAAGCTATCTCAAGGAACTTCGGCTCAACCCATTTTATTTGTCTAAACCCTTTAGGAACTGTGCTTGTCAGGAGATAAGGAAAACGGATTTGAGGACAATCATCGCTACAAAATGCACGAACCGCAAAAAGTTCTCCCGGCTCGTTCCATTTCGAACCCTCAAACAGGAGCATTGGTTCATCTCCTTCCGAAAGCTGCATTCCGGTTAACATCCGCTCATCCTTGTTGTCTCCGAAGAATTCTACTTTTCGCATTCCGGGAACATCAATTTGACCGAAACCCCGTACAGACGAACCGTCTTCGGTTGAAGAGTAAATGATTCTGGCTGCATTTGCCCATTTCGCCCATTCGACCTGCCAACTCCCTTTCGTCAATTGCTTTGTCGCAACTGTAGGCGAATATCCCGAACCGCTCAGATTTTCACCGCGAATTTCGCCGGTTGCGTTTGCTTCTGGTTTTATGGCTTCTAACTTAGCGAGGTAAAGATGATTGTACCCGTCTTTTTCCGAGGCGAAGAAAAGCTCGCTTGCGTCTTTTGGATTCGTTTCGACAATCGACGACAGCGGAGCGATCCATTTTTCATCGGTCTCTTCGGTGATCAGAATAGTCTGCTCGCCTTTGCTGCCGACGTTGGAAACGTAATAAAGCTGGCGGCGTTTGGTGTCTTTGTCCCCGCGATCGACGATCAGGCTTGAATTATCCGCCGCCCATTTGATCGAGCGAAAGCTACCGACGCCTTCGGATTTCGGCAGTTTTATTTCAAACGGCGTTTCGCGGCTGCCATCGGTCGGCGTGACGAAAAGCCTCTGCTCGGACCAGCCGCGTCGCGTCGGCGAAGCGGCGGTCAGTTCGCCGAGGTAATTCGGCACGACCAAATTCGTAAATTTCGAGCTGTCGGATACGACATAAGCGGCGAGCTTGCCGTCTTTACTTACCGCCACATTTCCGACCGAAACGAATTTTGCCGGATCGGCCTCCTTCGAAATTTGGGTGAGCATGACATTGGCAGTGTCGAGTACAAATAGATGACCGCTTTGCGAGAAAAGAATGCGGTCGTTGTCGATAAATCGAGCACCAATCTCACCGGATTGGGTTTTGGTGAAGCGTCTGGGCTTTGCCTCACCAAGCGAAAAAATGTAAAGATCGCCACCGTGCGAAAACAGGAGTTTTTTAGAATCGGGCGACCATTCGAAATTGCCGAGCTGGTTTTCGCGGGCTTTTGCGAAATCGTCGCGTAAAACCAAACCGTAATTCAGCTTGCTTTCCGGCCGTTCAGGACGCACCGGAGCGGGCAGGTCGCTGGTTTTAAGAATAATACTCGCCGGGCCGCCGGAGGTGGAGACCATGTACAGGTCGCGCGGCATTTTGCCCTCGGCGTTCCACAGGTAGATAACCTTTGTGCCGTCGGGCGAAAGCTTTTCGCCTTCGACACGCATTCCGGCAATTGACGGCTCGGCCATCATTTCGCGGACGGTCAGGTTTTGGGCGGAAATCGGGGAAAGTAAAAAGTAAAAAGTGAAAAGTAAAAACGATAATCGGCGGGCGTTTGAATTCATATTTCAGTATTCGTTGGGGTCTAAAGCTTCTCTAAGAGCATGTAGTTCGGGCAAAACAAGATGATCTTTCGGACGGTCAGCCGCCGTTTTTGCATCGATCAATGCGTCCAAATCCAATGCGTTTATTCGCGAACCATAAATTTCGAAGACGACCGATCTGCTCAGAACGGCCGGATAATCACCTACGCCTTTAACCTCACCAAGCAGATCTATGTCGCCAATGGACGTTTCAAAAGTGAAGTTTGTCGCCTGGTCCAGAGTGCTTTCGTCAAAAATATATGGCAGTTCCTTTGGAAAATTACGCGGCCTTGGACTAAAGGGTTGCAGGGCTTTTACAAGCCGCTTGATGTTTTCTTTCGACCGGGAATAACAGAAATCCAAATCTATTGTAATGTAGCCGGACGAATGCAGTTTAATAGCGACGCCGCCGACGATAACAAATTCAACGTTATTGCTTGCGAGTGCGGAAATTGCTTTTTCGAGATCGACCACTATTGCTTACCTTTTCCAATCGATCCCTTTTTGCGGGCACGATCCAGCTCAGCAACAAAACTCATACTAGACTGTAAATTGTCGATTCTCTCCTGCGGAGTAAGTCTGAGCTGCGAAACGGTAAGTGACAGGTCGATACCGAAATCTCTCGCGGCGGCAATTCTACTTCCGGGCCGTGGATTAAGAAGCTTTTCTTCAGGCGTTCGTTTCATAAATATATTTTACGGTAATTCCAGTGATGACGCACGTTTTGCGGCTTTTTGGGCTTCAGTCAATCTGTTGTATTCGTAGATCGCGCTTTCCCAGGTGCCGTACATGGCGTTTGAGAGGACGATGAAGTTTCTGCCCCACAAAGTTTTCATTTTATCGACCTCGGCGAAGCGGTCGGAGACGGATTTCTTTTCAAATGCGCTGGTGAAATCGTCGAGGTTGTCACCCATTAGCAGGACGATACGGTGTTTTGCTGCGGCGATAGCGCGGCGGGCGTCTTTGCCGGATTCTTTTGTGCGGGTAAGCACGTTTTCGGCGGAAATATCGGGAAATCCGACGCTCTTTAGATTGTCGATCGTTGCTTGTTTCTGCACTTCGTCGCGGTTGGAGATGTAGAAGATTTTTACGCCTTTTGAGACCGCGTAATTCAGGAATTCGACCGAGCCTGGAATTGCTTTGGCTTTTCGCATTTCGCCCCAGGCGTACCAGTCGGGGAGATTGAACGGGCGGCGGTTCTTGATCGCGTAGGCCTGGGCGGGCGAATTGTCGAGGACGGTTTCGTCAATATCGACCACGATCGCACGCGGCATTTTGCGTTCGGCTTTCGGGAGCTTCTTTACGTTCTTTTTATCAAGATCGGCATCAAGCTGCCATTTCGCGAGATTAAAAGCCTGATATGCGAGTGCCCGGTATTCGGCAGCCTTTTGCATATACAAAACGGCGGCGACCTGGTAATCGTTGTCTGCGGTTTCGAGCACTGGCTGCTGTGCGGTTGAAACTGTGACGAAATAAGTCGAAACAACCGTGCTTGCGATAAGCCCGAGGCTCAAAAGATATTTTTTCGGTGCCATAGCTTTAGGTTTGGTAAATGAATTCGAATTGATTATAAATGATTTATGCCCGAAAAGCCGAAACCCGAAACCGATGATCGAGAAAGCCCCTGCGAAACGCCGGAAAAGGCTGACGAAAGCTCATGGGGAAAAGATATCGAGGAAAAGGACTACTATTATGATGACGCTCACGGCTATGAGGTTTTTGTGCCCGGGGACGAATCAGAGGATGATCAGTAATCCATTGGAAGACCATTCTGCTGACAGCGGTATCACGGTTTCAAACGAGATGCATGGCTGGCGACCATCCACCACCGGCCGCTTTTCCATATTAGCGTGTCGGTAAATTGGAACTCCATTTCGATGGGGGTTTTGTCGTATTCGCCTTTTATGATGGTTCGCCCGGTCACGACGGCAGTTGTTGCCGTAGAGGCGGGGTTGCATATCTACATTCTCGAAAACGCGGTAGCGAGCCTTACCGCTTTTTAAGTCGTTGATCTCGTCTTCGAGCGTTGTCACGCTGCCGTCAGAACCGGTCAGCGAAAAATCGGCGGTCATGTTTTTTCTCAAACGTGCAGTGTCGGCGGTTTCAAACGCTTTGCAGAGTTCCTGGATCGTTTTAACAACCGATTCGCCTGTTCTCGAAGGGTGCGCTTTTTGGCTGTGAACGCTGGTTGAAAGTAGTAAAATACAGAGGACAAGTAATAGTTTTCTCATATCCTTAAATAGCATATACTTCCACAACGCGATGGCTTCCGCAATTGTTGTCAACGATCATAAATATGTGACGGATCAACAGAAAATCATTATAAAAATAATATTATGGCAGATCTAACTTCAAACTTCGCGGGAATCAAATCTCCAAACCCGTTCTGGCTGGCATCCGCGCCGCCGACGAATATGGGGTCGATGGTCGAGCGGGCGTTTGATGCCGGTTGGGGCGGGGCGGTTTGGAAGACTTTGGGCGAGCCGATCGTCAATGTTTCGTCGCGGCTGGCGTCGCTCGATCAGGGCGCGATGCGGATGATCGGGTTGAATAATATCGAGCTGATCACCGACCGGCCGCTCGATGTAAATCTCAAGGAAATTTACGAGTGCAAGAAGAAATATCCGGACCATGCGGTGATCGTTAGCCTGATGGTCGAATCGAAACGTGAGGCTTGGCACGAGATCGTGAAAAAATCGCAGGACACGGGTGCCGACGGTTTTGAGCTGAATTTCGGCTGCCCGCACGGGATGAGCGAACGCGGAATGGGCGCCGCGATGGGGCAGGTGCCGGAATATACGTGCATGGTCACCGAATGGGTGAAGGAAGTTTCGACGCTACCAGTGATCGTAAAGCTGACGCCGAATGTCACGCATATCGTTCCGCCCGGACGAGCCGCACAGAAAGGCGGTGCCGATGCGGTTTCGCTGATAAATACTATCAACTCCGTAATGGGCGTCGATATCGACACGATGATCCCATACCCGAACGTCAACGGAATGGCTGCCCACGGCGGCTATTGCGGCATGGCGGTCAAACCGATCGCTCTCAACATGGTTTCCGAG
>JACMMN010000172.1 GCA_014379075.1 Pyrinomonadaceae bacterium
TAAAAGGCGTATATAACGGATTAGTCGCTGACGACGGACCAAGCGGTTGGGAGATATTTCAGCTTCTTGATCATGGTGACTTCATCGGCGTTGACGGTTATTTGTTTATCACTAACACCGGTGAGTTAAGCGTCCACGTCGAAACACTTCAGTTCCTGGCCAAAGCAATGGTGCCGATGCCGGACAAGATGCACGGGATTGCCGACCCGGAGTTGCAGCGGCGGTTTCGTTACGCGGACCTGATCGCTTCGAGTTTGCAGAATAAAACCGAAGAGGAAATAGAAGAGGAAAAGCGAACCGGCGTCAGGAAATTGACGACGAGAGAAGTCTTTGTGACGCGGGCAAAACTGATCACCGGCATGCGACGGTTTTTGGACGATGCCGACTTTATCGAGGTCGAAACACCGATGCTCACCCCAAAGGCGACCGGTGCGGCGGCAACGCCGTTCGAGACTCACCACAACGCTCTCGACATCCCGCTTTACGCGCGCATCGCACCGGAGCTTTACCTGAAGCGGCTAACCGTCGGCGGCTTCGAAAAGGTGTACGAACTAAACCGCAACTTCCGCAACGAAGGCCTCTCGCATAAACACAATCCCGAGTTCACGATGCTCGAATTCTATTGTGCGTACATGGATGTGAACGGGATGATGGACTTCGCGGAAGCGATGATTAAGGAGTCGGTACAGAAGGCTACGGGCGGAAGCTTGCAGGTTATGTATGACGGCAACAATATTGATTTTAATAAATTCGAAAGAGTTTCAATGACTAAATCCATATTGCAAAATCTTCCGTTTACCGAAATAGACGGACTTACGATAGACGAATCATGGTTGAGCGATCCAGTCAAATTGGAGGCTTTAGCTAAAGTAACGAATTTGTATGCGAGGCAAATGGGTCGAGGAACCAATGAAGGCACTCAGCTAGTGTTTGAAGAACGAGGTGATGACGAAGTATTAAGACAACTTGATCAATCTGAGTCACTCGACGACCCTAAATATCATGTGTCAGTTGTCCATTATACTGTTCCTGAAGGAATGGCTGATTTGTGGTGGAATTCAAATTTTAAGAGTGCGTCGGATTTGCCGATTGAAGAATTAAATAAACGCTTCGATTTAAATATAGCAGCAATTTTTGAAAATGTTGCCGAACGTAAGTTGGCAAATCCTACCTTTATTGTTGATTATCCAAAATCAATTTCGCCTTTGTCGAAAGCGTCCCCAGATAATCCGAACATCGCCGAGCGGTTCGAATTGTTTATCAACGGAATGGAAGTCGCGAACGGGTTTTCGGAGCTTAATGATCCGGTCGAGCAGTACGAGCGTTTTCGCGATCAGATGAGCGAACGCGAGGGCGGCGACGAGGAGGCGATGGTGATGGACGAAGATTACATTCGGGCACTCGCCTACGGAATGCCGCCGGCCGCGGGAATCGGGATCGGCATCGACCGTCTTGTAATGCTGCTTACCAACAAACATTCGATCCGCGATGTAATATTGTTCCCGCACATGCGGCCGGAGAGGAGAGACGAGGAGACCGGGAGACCCGGAGACGCGGAGAAAACCGACAAAGCTCAATAACAAAAAGGGATTATTTATGTTTAAAGACACGGAATCACAATTAGAAGGAATCAAGGAAATTTTTCAAACGGCGAAGACCGAAGATGACTGGAACCTCGAAGGCGAGATGCTTTACAGCTTTTATTTTGTTGACGAAGACGTCGATAAACTGGAAAAGCTCGGGCTGAAACTGGAAGCCGACGGCTATGATTTTCTCGACATCTTCGAACTCGGTGACGAGGAGACCGACGAATCGACCGGCGAATACCTGCTGCACATCGACAAGATCGAAACTCACACGCCGGAAACCCTAGCGGCGAGAAACGTTGAATTTCAAAAACTCGCCATCGAATACGAGATCGCTTCGTACGACGGCTGGGAATTCGGCGAAGTCGGGGATGAGGATGAGGACGAAGACGGCGACGAGGAATAGTTTTTACACGGGTCGAATAGACCCCGTCAAAAATGCGGCCTTATTTTTGACCGGAGAATTTGACGGCCCTCGATTGGTCGAGAAAATAACGGCCGTTTATGTTCGACCAATGGGTGTATATCTCTAGCAATCCCATACTAGCTTTATACCAATCTGCCCGCTATATTGGACCAAACACAGCAAAAACGAGCTGGTTGCAAATGTCGAACGTACCACACTTGAAACATCGTGTACTTTATAAAACAAATCCACTGCGAATTAGTTCGAGAACTTTTGTCATTAACGGCCGTCGAAAATGTAAAATTCCGGTCTTAGAAAATAAGTGGCCAAGATTTTATTATATACATGCTTCGCGCTCACGGCGTTTGCATTCAACTCGATCCTCTGCCGGCTCGCCTTGAGAACCGACGAGATAGACGCCGCAAGTTTTACGGCGATCCGTCTGATCTCCGGAGCGGTTGCATTGATCCTGATCGCCCGTTTCTTTGACAAAAAAGCGGAACCCGGCCAAGGCGGTAACTGGCTTTCGGCGTTTTTTCTTTTTGCCTACGCGATATGCTTTTCGTTCGCTTATATCAGCCTGACGGCCGGAACGGGAGCGTTGATATTGTTCGGCTGCGTGCAGTTGACGATGATCGGATGGGCTCTGGTTCGCGGTGAAAGGCCAAAAGTTTTGGAATGGGCCGGATTGGCTGCCGCTCTCGGCGGGCTAATTTATCTCGTCTTTCCTGGCTTAACATCGCCGCCCCTTTTTAGCTCGGCTCTTATGGCGATCGCCGGGATTTCCTGGGGATTCTATACTCTTCGGGGAAAGGGAAGCAGCGATCCGCTGGGAGACACGGCCGGCAATTTTGCGCGTTCGGTTCCGATGATAGTTTTGGCGAGCTTACCGTTTGCATCTGCTATTCATTTATCCAATCGCGGTATATTGCTGGCGATCTTGTCGGGGGCGGTTACATCGGGCATTGGTTATACAGTCTGGTACGCCGTTTTGAAGCATCATACATCGACGCGTGCGGCGGTTCTTCAATTAGCCGTTCCCATCCTGGCAGCGTGGATCGGCGTTGCCTTTCTTTCCGAAGCCGCAACCGCCAGGCTTTTAATTGCGGCCGCGCTTATACTCGGCGGCATTGCACTAACGATAGCCGGGCGGAAAACACTTACAAAAACCTGACGGATTTGCTGAACATTTTTCCCCGCCCCAGAGTGTCGCGGCCGATCGCGTGATAGGAATCGTTGCCTCTATGCGAACTAGTGCCCTGCCAGCTTCCTTTCTCCTTCAGCGCAGCGAACCTTACTGCGTCGCGGCCGTATCGGAAATTCACTTCGTCTATCAGCTTGCTCAATTTGTGCCTTCGCTCGAA
>JACMMN010000019.1 GCA_014379075.1 Pyrinomonadaceae bacterium
ACCGGACGAGCGTGCCCGCGAAGGCGTTTTTATGGCGTTTCAGTATCCGGTCGAGATTCCGGGCGTTTCGAATTCACAGTTTCTCAGGCTTGCCTATAACGAGAAGATGAAGCATAACGGCCTTGAAGAACTCGACCCGCTCGAATTCAACGATTATTTGAAGGAAAAGGCAAAGATCGTCGATATGGACCCGCAATTTTTTAAACGTTCGGTCAATGAGGGCTTTTCCGGCGGCGAGAAAAAACGCAACGAGATCCTGCAAATGGCGGTGCTGGAACCGAAGCTTGCTGTATTGGACGAGACTGATTCCGGACTCGATATCGACGCCCTGCGGATCGTTGCCGAAGGCGTCAACAAACTGCGAAGCCCTGATAACGCGATCATTCTCGTCACGCACTATCAGCGCCTGCTCAATTTTATCGTGCCCGATGTCGTCCATGTGCTGGCAAACGGAAAAATTGTTAAGGAAGGCGGGAAGGAACTCGCATACGAACTGGAAGAAAAGGGTTACGACTGGGTGAAGGCCGCAGCGAAATAAGATGGCTATGTCTCCGCTAAAGAAATATATAGATGAAGAGCTGCGGCAGGCGGACGAGCTTGTTACCGGCGGCGATCTAAGTTTGGCATTCAGGCATTTGGAGCGTGCCCATGTTTTGGGCCAGTCGCGGACATTTGAGCACACGCGGGTACATTGGAGGATGCTGCTGATCGGGTGGAAGCGGAAAGATTGGCGGGAAATTTTTGGTCAAATGTTTCGTATCGGAGGGGCTTCGACAAAAACGCCTCTCGGAATTTATCCAAAGGGAAATACCGGCGGTGCAAACGTAAACCCGTTCAAAAAAATGCCGATCGAGAAAGATTTGCAGTTGATTTTGGAATCCGCCGGGAATGGGAAATAACTTGGCGGAAACTATTGAAATTAAAGATCGCAGCGGCGTGCCGGCAATAATTTTCGGAGCATTGGCTGTCGCATTGATCATTGCTTTTCTCTCATTTCGAGGTTCGGATGTGGGCCAATTGCCGAATTTGATCGGCAGGATCGGCGGTGGGCCGCTGTTAGGCGGAACGGGTTTGGTTGATAGTTTGGCGGGGGCAGTTATTGCATTTGCGATTGCTGTTTCGTGGTTTGGGGTTGGAAGCTTTGCGGTTTCGTTTATAAAGGTTTTCCAGCGTGAAAATCAGTCGCGATTTCTTGATCTGGCGATGAGAACGGCCATTGGAGCGGCTATTTGGTCTTTGATATGGTTTTTTCTAGGGCTGGCCGGAGCATATAACGGCTACACGGCGGCCGCGGCATTGGTTGCGGGACTGGTTTTGGCGGGATTGAATTTTAGACGTTTACAGACCGATAAGGAAGAAACGCCCGTTTCCAAAAAAGCCTCTGGTTTTGACAGAGCGTTGATCGTGTTGATCGCAATCCCGGTTGTTCTTGCATTTATTACGTCGCTTGCTCCACCTACGGCGAAGGACACGCTGCTTTATCATTTTGCCGTTCCGAAGGCTTTTATTACTCAGGGCGGCAGCGATTTTATTGCCGGAAATATCGCCAGTTATCTTGCCCTTGGAACGGAGATGCATAGCGTCTGGGCGATGCTGATCGGTGGTTTTGTCAGCTCAAGAGCGGCGGAGGCGGCCGCCGGTGCGGCGAACTTCATTTTCTTTCCGGTATTGCTTTTGGCGATCTGCGGCTGGGCACGCGAAGTGAATGTCGAGCGGCGTTGGGCGTTGATCGCGGTGCTGATCGTGGCGGGCGTTCCGACGGCTTATCATGTTGCGGCCAGTGCGTACATAGATCTGGCGTTGGCGTTGTATGTCACTCTTGCCGTTTATTCGCTTGGCCGCTGGTGGAAATCGCTGGAAAATGGCTGGCTAATTTTTGCGGCGGTATTTCTCGGTGCGGCTTTGTCGGCGAAATTGACGGCTTTGTTTGTTATCGCGGCTTTTGCATTGATCATCTTGTTGAGGGCGCGGCAGGCAAAAGACGATCCGGACAAGCTGGCGCGGATCGTTCTCAACGGATTTGGGGCTTTGATACTAGCCGGATTGATCGCGGCCCCGTGGTATTTGAGAACCTGGCAGGAAACCGGCAGCCCGATATTTCCTTTCTACATGAGCGTTTGGAAAGGCGAAGCGGCGGGCTGGGATACGGAAAGATCGGCGCTGTTTCAGCAGATGAATTCGCAGTACGGCGGGATCGAAAAGTCGCCGCTAGATTATTTGGTGGCCCCGTTCAATTTGTCGGTGATTGCCCAGCCGGAGCAGCCTGTTTTGTTCGATGGAGTGCTTGGTATTGCATTCCTTTTTGGGCTGCCGATATTGATCTGGGGCCTTTGGAAATTTGAAATGCCGGTAGAGGTGAAAGCCGGGATCGGGGTCGCCGGGATTATGTATCTGTTCTGGCTGTTTTCCAGCCAGCAGCTTCGTTACTTGCTGCCGATTTTGCCTGTGATGGCAATCGGAATTGCCGCGGCCGGAAAGCGAAAATCGGAAAAGGATATTGGATTGAGAAATGTCTGGCAGGCGTCTTTGACGGCGGCCGCAATTGCGGGAATTTTAGTTTCGGCGGCATGGTTTTTTGAGAAGAGTCCGCTGCGGGTTGTTTTGGGCGGTGAAACGAAGGATCACTACTTGGCGAGAAATCTGGATTATTATCCGTATTACCAGGTTTTAAATACGGAAACGCCTGCTGATTCGAAGGTGTGGCTGATCAATATGCGGCGGGATACTTACAATCTGGACCGGCCGTGTATTTCGGATTATCTGTTTGAAGATTGGACGTTGCGGAAAATGGTTTGGGAATCGCGAAGTGCTTCGGAACTCAAGGCGAAGGCCGCCGCTTTGGGCGTACAGTACGTATTGGTGAGGCACGATTTTCTTTTCGATTACGACAGATCGACTTTGGTTGATGACCAAAAGCCGAGGGCCGAAAACGAAGCGAAATTGAAGATCGCGAAAGATTTTATTTTGGATAAGGCAAACACGGTTCGAGCGGATGAGAAATTTAGTTTAGTGAAACTGCCTTAAAATTATGAATTTTGTCAGGCTTACAAACAAAATCTCTTTTCTGTTTCTTTTTCTTACCTTTAGTTCCGTTATTCAAGGACAAAGCAAGTTGAAGTCAGAAAGCTATATCTCTAAGAATTTCTGGCTCCGTTACAATTTAGTTTTAAGCGGAGAAGTGAAAATTTATCCAAATAATATTGAATTTGAAAAAACAGACGGCTCAATTGTTAATCGAGGTGAGCGGATTAAAGTTGAATCAATATCGCAGGGTAATGATTTCTCAAAAGTTAGGTTTTCTGCAAAGGGCAAAGAGTATCAAATTTTAGTAAGGAGTGACACCAGGAAAAATTTTGATCAATCTTTAAATTTGGTTTTTTCGAGACAATCGATCAAAGAGTCCTTAATCAATTTATCATGAGAGTCTAAAATGAAAACAAGAACTGATCTGTTAAAGTGCTTCGGATTTCCCTTGCGACTTGATGTCAGAGAAGAAAACGGAGCGGAGATCGAGGTTTTTCACTATACGTGTTGGTTCTTAAACCGATGCGGGGGACTCGATACGTACGAAGTAAGAGTTAAGAATAAAAGAATTCTTAGTATTTCGGGACTGATTTAAAATTATTACATTCACTAGAACGGCTGCAACTAAGCGGAAGAATTTATTTTTATAATAGTACTTTAAAAAGAAAATGGTTTCATCACAACCCGTAATGACAAATCAATTTACGGAACAATTTAGAGAGAGTTTGAAGACGGAGAATACTGCTTCAGTAAAGGCATTTCGGGAAAAAGCCTTCCGCTTTTTCAATGAGAATGGGTTCCCGACTGTCAGGCACGAGGATTGGAAATACACGAACGCCGGTAGATTGGCGGGCGGGAATTGGATCGTACAAGTAATATCGCCGGAAGCGCCGATCCTGGACGAGCGGTTCGAAAACCTTCTGCATAAATTTAATTACGAACGTAATGGTTTTACTGCTTTGAACGCCGCGTTTGCGGAGATAGTGTGTATCACGATTACGAAGGAAACCATTGTCGAGGAGCCGATAAGGTTCGACTTCAGCGCAGCGGACGATACGGCAATTTTTCCGCATATTTTGCTGATTGCCGAGGCCGGCAGTAAGGCGTCAATTGTCGAAATTTACTCGGGCGAAGCGAAGAATTTTACCAATGCGGCCATTCAGATATTGGTCGAAGACAATGCCAATCTGACGCATTATCGCGTGCAGAAAGAATCGGCGGAAGCGTTTCACGTAGGCACGACGGAGGTAAGCGTGGGACGCGGGAGTCTTTATAATTCGACGAATATCAATATCGGAGCGCAGCTTTCGCGGCACGATATTGACGTGAAATTTACGGCCGAGGGCGGCGAAGCTTTTGTGGACGGGCTTTATATGTTGGAGGCTTCTCAGCATTCCGACACTCATTCGATCATTGACCACACGGTCCCGAACTGCGTTTCGCATCAGAATTATAAAGGTGTATTGAATGACAGATCGCGCGGCGTTTTTAACGGTAAAGTTTTCGTAAGAGAAAATGCATCGGGAACCGACGCGAAGCAATCTAATAAGAATCTGCTGCTCTCGAACGACGCCCGGATAGATACAAAACCGCAGCTCGAAATATTTAACGACGACGTAAAATGCGCCCACGGAGCTACGGTCGGTCAGCTTGAGGAAGAAGAAATGTTTTATTTGTTGAGCCGCGGATTGAATCCAGAGCTATCGCGAAATTTGTTGACCTATGGTTTTGCGGAGGAAATTATAAATAAGATCGGTATCGATTCGATTAAAAGGGAACTGGATGAAGCGGTTTTGCACCGATTGAATACGAGTTTAGAAGGTTAAACGAATTATGAGAGTGAGAACGTCCGTGACATTGCCAAAGGAATTGTTGATTGAGGTAGAAGCTCTAACGACTAAGAAACATAAGCGTTCGGAAATTTTCGAGTCTGCCTTGATCGAATATGTATCTAAACAAAAACCCCGGGAATTGAATCAGCGCGATATCGATATTATCAACGCCAATGCAAAAGAATTAAATAAAGAAGCATTGGACGTTCTGGAATATCAGCAGGTGAACTGGTGAAACGCGGCGATCTTTACAGAGTTCACAAACCGAATTCGCGCGATCCTAAACGTTTTCGTGTTTTCGTCGTTATCAGCCGGCAGGCGGTCATTGACTCAAAATTTTCGACCGTCATTTGTGCACCGATTTATTCTAATTGCGAAGAGTTGACTTCGCAGGTCGTTGTGGGCGTTGACGAAGGTCTAAAACATGATAGCTGCATCTTTTGTGATGAACTTGTGAGTTTCCCAAAATCGATGCTGACCGATTTTATTGGAAGTCTTTCTGACGGCAAAGTTGCCAAGCTAAATCAGGCTTTGAAGATAGCGCTCGACATAGTGGAGTAATTATGAAGGCAGTAAAGACAGTGAGCAATTGGGATGTTGAAAAAGTTCGCAAAGATTTTCCGGTTCTGTCGCAAACGGTGAATGGGCAGCCGCTGGTTTATTTGGATAACAGCGCTTCGTCGCAGGTGCCGCAGTTGGTGATCGACCGCGGGGCGAAATATCTGCGGGAAGAACATTCGAATATTCACCGTGGTGTGCATTACTTGTCGCAGCACGCAACGACCGCCTATGAAGCGGCCCGCGAAAAGGTTAAGCGTTTTATCAATGCGAAGGAAGCTAAGGAATGCATTTTCGTTCGCGGGTGTACCGAAGGCGTAAATCTGGTCGCTAATTCCTATGGGCGAAAGTTCATCGGCGAAGGCGACGAGATCATCGTCAGCCAGATGGAGCATCATTCGAATATCATCCCGTGGCAGCAGATCGCCGAGGAACGCGGCGCGAAGATTCGGATGATCCCGATGAATTGCCGGGGTGAGCTGATTATAGATGAATACGAAAATCTTTTGAACGAGCGGACGAAGATGGTCGCGGTTTCGCATGTTTCTAATTCGCTGGGAACGATCAATCCGATCAAGGAAATGATCGCCACGGCTCACAAATTTGGCGTTCCGTTTTTTGTCGATGCGGCGCAGAGCGTTCCGCATTTTCCGGTCGATGTTCAGGACCTTGATGCGGATTTCTTTACGTTTTCCGGGCACAAAATGTTTGCTCCGACGGGCAGCGGCGTGCTTTACGGCAAGCGCGAATGGCTCGACAAAATGCCGCCGTACCAAACCGGCGGCGGGATGATCCGCAATGTAAGCTTTGAAAAGACGACGTTTGCGCCGATCCCTGATAAATTCGAAGCGGGAACGCCGTCGATCGCGGCGGGCATCGGACTGGGCGCGGCAATCGATTATCTAAATTCAATAGATTTCGAAGCCGCCGCTGCCCACGAACACGCACTGCTCGAATACGCGACACAGCGTCTGTCCGATATCGAAGGCGTAAAAATAATCGGCACCGCCGCGAACAAAGCTTCGGTGCTGTCGTTCACCATCGAAAATATTCACCCGCACGACATCGGCACGATCCTCGATCAATCCGGGATCGCCATCCGCGCCGGACACCACTGCGCCCAGCCGGTTATGCAGTTCTTCGACGTCCCGGCAACGGCTCGCGCGTCGTTTGCGTTCTATAATACGAGGGAAGAGGTCGATAAATTGGCCGATGCGGTGCAGAAGGTTATTGAGGTTTTTGCATGACAAAAAAGCGTGAAATGACCGTTTGGTATGGAAAGATCGAGGATGCTCCCAAGTATCCCGATGTTCCTTATTGGCAGAATCAACCGGACGAAGTGAAATTCGCTGCAGCTTGGGAAATGGTTGTTGATGCTTATGCTATGAAAGGAGTGGAGGAAAGTGAACTCAGTTTTCAAAGATCTGTTGGAGGCCTTCAAAAACGCAGGCGTTAAATTCCTTGTGGTTGGCGGCTATGCGGTCATAAAACACACCGAGCCGCGATTCACAAAAGACTTGGATGTCTGGGCCGCTGCCGATCCCGAGAACGCGGCAAGAGTATATGCAGCCTTGATGGATTTTGGAGCGCCACTTGGTGATTTGAGCCCGGATGATTTCACCAAAGACGATTCTTTTTTTACGATGGGAATGCCGCCAAATCGCATTGATGTCCTCTTC
The DNA here is from genome assembly GCA_014379075.1 of Pyrinomonadaceae bacterium. GTDB lineage: Bacteria > Acidobacteriota > Blastocatellia > Pyrinomonadales > Pyrinomonadaceae > OLB17. The sequence goes on from JACMMN010000019.1 coordinate 7,094, forward strand.
GGCCTCGAAGGCGTCGATTTATCCAACATCTGGGCAAATCGAGTAACCGGCTACCTCGGCACGGTTGAGGTAAATTATATCGGCCGCTCTGATTTGATTAAGAATAAGGAAGCCGTAGGACGACTACAAGATTTGGCTGATGCGGAGAAATTACGCGAGACGGAATGAGGCG
>JACMMN010000173.1 GCA_014379075.1 Pyrinomonadaceae bacterium
AATCCTTGCGAGATTCAATCCCCAAAGACTTCCCAAATAAACATCAAACTCATAATTCTTCCCGCCAAATTCGTGAAAATACCGGTTCTTGCGAATCTCAGTGCCTTCGAATATCCGAAACTGCGCATATTCCTCATCATTCAAAAATATCTCTGCAATTTTCAGAACGGCCCCGGCTTTTTCGGCCGTCGGAAATCTCTGCTGCAAAACGCGCGTCCAGTCACGAGTGTCTGGATTGCGGATCGAACGCAGACGCATCCGAGTGTCGGCAATATAGTTGTCGAACAACTGAATGTGGCTGCTCGCCCGCGTCAATGGCTCCGGCAGGCCCTGGATAAGGAATGACCGCAGGAATTCAGTTTTGTATGTTTTGTCCATTTTCGTTCAATTGATTATACTTTGGAATTCAGTTTGGCGTTCCACCTTTAGCGGCTTCCTTGTTATCAAAGAAACAAGTAAAGCTGGAACCCCAAACAATAGGAGATAAATATGAACTTAAAAATAATTTCTACTGCATTGATCATTCTAACTTCGGCTTTGCTCGCTGCGTGCGGAGACGCGGCGGTCACAACAAATAATAATGCGCCTAACGCCAACACGGCAAAATTGAATACAAATACGGATCCGCTCGCGGTTTCGACACCGGCTCCGGAGGCAGTTACAAATAACGCCCCGACATTGACCCCTGTGTATAAATCATATTGCTCGGCGATGGTTAAGAGAGATGAAGCCGCTCTTCGCAAGATCTATTCGACCGACACCATAAAATATTTCGAAGCGGAAATGAAGGCCGACGGCGTAAAATCCCTGACGGAATATCTTTCGACCGATCAGGCAAGCAACGAACTTTGCGAAGTCGTAAACGAACAGATAACCGGCGACAATGCAGTCGCTAAGATCAAGAGCAAAGGCTACCCGAATGGCATTGACGTAGTTTTTGTGAAGGAAGGCGGCGAATGGAAGCTGACCAATAAAAGCCCTTCCGTCGATGGCATGAAGCAGTCCGCGACGAATTCGAACACCGGCAAATAGCGCTAGAACGCGGATTTGGAAGATTTTCACGGATCAGAAATGGAAATATTGCCGCCAGATATTCTCAAAATTTCAGATCAGCGACAATCAGTTTGATCCGCTAAATCCGTGTTCTATTTTTTATTTCGCCGTTCCCTTCGCTTCCGTCGGTTGATAGTGCGGCAAAGTCACGCGGGCAGCTTTTTCTTTCTTTAGTCCCAATGCCCAGTCCGCCTGCATCAGCGTGTGGATATCGCGTGTTCCTTCATAGATGATCGCGGCCTTGCAGTTTCTTAAATATCTTTCCACCGGATAATCGTTCGTGTAGCCGTTAGCTCCGTGGATCTCGATCGCCATCGAAGCCGCCGTTTCCGAACGCACCGTCGCCTGCCATTTCGCCATACTCGCTGCCTTCGCACTCGGCTTTCCGTGATTTTTCAAATAACCGGTTTTCAGCCATAGCAGATGCGACATTTGATAATCTGCTTCCATATTGGCGATCTTTTGTTTCACCAACTGAAATTCACCGATCTTCTGTCCCTGCACTTCCCTCGTGTTTGCATAAGCAACCGACGCATCACGCGCCGCACGGATCACGCCCGTCGCACCTGAGGCAACGGTATATCGCCCGTTTTCCAGCGAAAACATCGCGATCTTAAATCCTTCGCCTTCGTTGCCGAGCATATTTTCTTGCGGCACGCGAACGTCCTGCAGGCTGAAATATCCGGTATTCCCGGCACGAATGCCGAGTTTGCCGTGCAAAGTGCCGCTCGAAAATCCGGGCATCGTACGTTCAATAATAAAACAGCTCATTCCCGTATGATCGCGGTTTTTCTGCTTCTCCAGATCGGTCCAACAAAAGAAAAGAAAATGATCCGCCACATCGCCTAAGCTGATCCACATCTTTTCGCCGTTCAAAATCCAGTCATCGCCGTCACGCCGCGCACTCGACCGCATCCCGATCACATCCGAACCCGCGTTCGGTTCGGTCAAACCGAACGTCGCCAGCTTTTCTCCCTTCGCCTGCGGAACCAGATACTTCTGTTTCTGCTCCTCGGTTCCCCAGCTAAAAACGCTTAAACTGTTCAGCCCGACATGCACCGACATCGCAACCCGCAAAAAAGTATCGCAAGCCTCGAGCTCTTCGCACACGATCCCGAGCGAGATATAATCGAATCCGGCCCCGCCGTACTGCTCCGGAATGCAAACGCCCATCAACCCAAGATCGGCCATCTTGTCAAAAACGGAGCTTTCGAAATGGGCCTTTTCATCCCATTCCTTGATATAGGGTGCGACTTCACCCTTGACGAATTCTCTTACCGTTTGCTGCAATGCAACGTGTTCTTCACTCAGTTCAAAATCAATCACAGTAATTAATTTCCCTCTTTCAAAAAGTTTAGTATGCTAAAATCTCGGCAGATAATTCCAAAAAAGCAGTGTATCATTTTGAAATATTTTGCGCTAAAAGTGCGTCTGAAAGTTTCTAATTACTAATATTATGCAGCCTACACATTCGTTTAGAATTTTCGGGATTGCCCTCTTCATTTTCTTGAGCCTACTCTCAGTTCAAGATATTGCAGCACAAAACAGATCGGACGAAAAGATCCCGCCGATGCCGAAGCTTCTGTCGCAACGGGACCAGATGGATGTTCGCGAAGCGTGGCTGAAAAAGCGTTTGGTCACAATGCTGCTGCCGATGATGAAGAAAAACGGCATCGATATTTGGATTGTCGTCAACGAGGAATTTCACAGCGATCCAGTCACGGAACATATCGTGCCGCCGATTCCGATTGTCGGGCGGCGCGATCTGTTCGTTTTTATCGATCGCGGCGGAAAACTGGAACGGTTTGCGGTCGTCCGGTATCTGGAAGAGCGTTTGAAGAATCATTACACCGTTCTCAATCCGCCGCGTACGGAGATGCCTGCTGCACTGAAAAAGCTGATTGACGGCCGGAATCCGAAAACGATTGCATTGAACATCGGCGGAAATCGCGGGCAGCAAAGCGGGCTGACCTACGACGGCTACAAATTTCTAGCGGAAACGCTCGGCGCGGACAACGAAAAGAAATTCGTTTCCGCCGCGAACCTGCTGACCGAATTTTTTGACGCTCGGCTGCCCGAAGAACTCGAACATTACCGCACGGCCGTGCTCGCCACCGACGTCATCACCCGGCGAGCATTTTCAAATGAGGTCATCACGCCGGGAAAAACGACCGTCGGCGACGTCCGCTGGTGGATGATGCAACAGGTAAATAATCTCGGTCTCGGCATTTGGTTTCAGCCCGACCTTCGCGTGCAGCGGCAGGCAAAGTCGACCGGCACGACGCAGCAATTTTTGAGCACGGCGGATGAAAATGTCGTGTTGGAACGCGGCGATCTTATCCACGTCGATTTCGGTTTGAACTACATGGGTCTCAGCACCGACTGGCAAAAACACGGTTATATTTTGAACAAGGGCGAGAAAGATGCTCCGGCCGGATTAAAGGCGGCGCTAAAAAATACTAATCGTTTACAGGATATTTTATTCAGCTTCGCACGAGCCGGAATGACTGGTGCAGAGGTTTATGACCAAACGATGGCCGAGTGCAAGAAGCAAGGCATAGACGCGATGATCTATTCGCACCCGATCGGAGCGCATGGCCACGGGCTCGGCGCGTCCATCGATTTTCGCCGTGCGATCGGCGGGGCTGAAGAACGTCTGCGGCTCGGTTCGTACACTTCTATTGAACTCAACACATCGACAAACGTGCCTGAATGGAACAACCAGCGTGTCACGATAATGGGTGAGGACGACGCCTACATGACCGAAAGCGGCTATAAATTCTTTCGCCCGCGACAAACCGAATTTTACCTGATCCGATAACGGAACACTTGTCCGCAACCCGCGTGGCGGACAATAATGTTTGCGTTCCTCAAAATATGATCCCGATTTCCGAATCAATCGAAATTATAAAACGCGAAACGCCGTCGCTGGGCTCGGAAACTATTGATCTTGATCAGGTCGTTGGCCGCGTACTGGCTGAAAATATTGTCGCCGATACCGATTTGCCGCCATTCGACCGCTCGCAGATGGACGGGTTTTCGGTAGTCGCTAAAGACACCGCGAGATCTCCGGTAGAATTACAAATAGTAGGTGAATCATCGGCCGGAAGCGGCTGGCATCACGAATTGCATTCCGGCCAGTCCGTGCGAATCATGACCGGCGCACCCGTGCCGAAAGGCTCGGATGCAGTACAGAAAGTGGAGCTGACACGAGAGCAAACTGTGCCCGCCGAAATAGTCGAGATTCTCGAATCCGTAAAAGCAGGTCAATCTATCGTACCCAGAGGTTTTGAAATCACGAAAGGCCAAAATGTCTTTGAGCAAGGAGAAACGATCACGGCAAATATGATCGCCAGCATCGCGGCATTCGGATACTCGAAAGTAAAAGTCTTCAAACGGCCCATTGTCGCCATTCTTCCAACCGGCAGCGAGATCGTACCGATCGGCGAAACGCCCGGAATCGACCAGATACGCGATTCCAATTCGGTGATGTTAAAGGCATTGTGCGGCAAAATGGGAATCAGCGCCGAGCTGCTTCCGATAGCGGACGACGATTTACCAGGTCTAAAAACGGCGATTTTGGATGCAGTAGATTCAAGATCTCCGAGACCTCAAATTCTCATCATCACCGGCGGCGTTTCCGTCGGAAAATACGATTTCACTAAAACCGCTCTCCGGGAAATAGGGGCCGAAATAGTCTTTGATAAGGTAAAGTTGAAACCCGGAAAGCCGACGGTATTCGCAAAATTCGGCAATACCCTAATTTTCGGCCTGCCGGGTAATCCGGTTTCGTCCGCGGTCACGTTTTATTTGTTCGTTAAGATGGCAATATTGCAGATGCAGAGAGCTTTGGCAACCGATATGAAGGGCGGATTCGCAATCACGGCTTCGTCGCTCAGAGGTGCAAAGGAACGCGACACTTATTTACCGGCCGAACTCCAGACCGATTCCCAAGCTTCACTTACGGCTACGCCTCTAAAATGGCACGGATCGTCGGATTTCATCGGTTTTGCGAGGGCCGAAGCTCTTATCGTTGTCCCGAAGGGAAAGAAGTTTCAAAAAGGCGAGATCGTACGGGTCGTATATTTATGAGTGAACTTTCGCATTTCGATAACGCGGGAAACATCAGTATGGTTGATGTTTCGGACAAACCCCAAAGCCATCGGACAGCCGTAGCTTCGGGCAAAGTACTGCTTTCCTCAGAGACCATCGCAATTCTACAAAACCAGACAAATCCGAAAGGTGACCCGCTTGAGATCGCACGGATAGCAGGCATCATGGCGGCAAAACAAACGTCGGAGTTGATCCCGTTGTGCCACCAGTTAAATCTGTCAAAGGCAGACGTGACCGCCGAGATCACCGAATACGGTATTCATCTTACTGCTGCCGTGAAAACAAATTCGCAGACAGGTGTCGAAATGGAAGCCCTGACGGCAATCTCCGTTGCGGCTTTGACCATTTACGATATGTGCAAAGCGGTGCAGAAAGATATCGAGATCACCGAGATCAGGTTGGAAACGAAAACCGGCGGAAAATCCGATTTTCGCCGTGACCGAATCTAAAATGCTTCGCGAACTGTGAACTTTGCGGTAGAATAATCGTTAAGCATGATTGAGGACGAAAGGAGTTTACGCAGATGAGATACACAATTGCCGAAGAAGCCCGCCCGCAAGTCAATCTCCTGATATTTGCCACTATTGTAAGCCTCGGCCTGTGGGTGATTTCCTGGTACATTCCGCTCACGAGCTACATTGTGTATCCGCTGCAGCTTTTTGCGACATTTGTCCACGAAGGCAGCCACGTATTGGCCACTGTTTTGACCGGAAACACGGTACAAAGCCTGACGGTTTCGCCTGACACCAGCGGCGTGGTCTGGTCGGAAAGCTCAGGCTGGTTTTCACAGCTTCTTATTTCAAGTGCAGGGTATCTCGGCACGACGGCATTCGGTGCGGGCCTTCTCGCATGGATCAGATTCGGTCATTCATCTCGGATCGCCCTTTATTCGTCTGCGGGATTTGTTGCGGTTATGACCGTGATCTTTGGCGCCTTTCGTCCTTTGTGGAATTTTCTAGCAAACGTCACATTTGGCAGCATTATCTTCACGGTTTTCTCAGGAACACTTTTAACCGCCGGTTTAGCGGCAATTGCCCGGTACGCAAATCTGAAATGGGTAAACTTTGCTGTCGCGTTTCTCGCCGTGCAGTGTTTGCTCAATGCGGTCTTCAGCCTGCTCGACCTGTTCTTCATTTCGGCCACGACGAATATGCAGTCGGATGCCGCCAACATGGCCGCCGCCACGGGAATTCCATCGCTGTTCTGGGTTTTCATCTGGATGGGCATCTCGATACTGATGATCTCGGTCGGCCTGAGAGTCTACGCAGTTACCCGAAAACCTGCGGCAAGCGATTCGGTTTTTGAAGATTAGCCGGTTAGAACCGCCTACATCAGCGGGTGGTACGAATCCATGCGAAAAGTCGAGGTCAAATCCAATGACTTCTCCACGCAGAGTGTTTGCCACCCACTGACGCAGGTGGTCCCGACAGGAAATATGGAAATAGCTTTGCGCGAAATCCCAGTCGGCGGACGTCTTCTCATTCGATCCAAGAAGGATTGGCGGATCGCTGTCGTCTCACGCGTCAGCGACGAAAAAATAACGCTATCGATCTGCTCGCCATCGGGAAGGAATTACCGAATGGGCCGTTTGCCCGACGCGGTAATTGGGGTCGACGGCATGATACCGGTCCTGAAATTCGATACGGCAGAAAACTGGCGCGACAATTTTTCACCGTATGATTCGCGTTGGTAATATCGTCTTCTTATCCTTGACCCAAACACCAGTATTTCGAAAGATTTTCCAACCACTATTATCCCAAGCTCTCGTCTGCCCGCCGAAAACGATTATTTCCAAATTCTCAAAACTCTCTTCTCATCCAATTAATAGTATCGGATAGTCTCCCGATTTATTCCCGCTTTGTTTCGCTATGTCGATTTGTTAAAATAATGGTTTGCTCACTCGGCAGGATATTTCACCTATGAAAGCAGTAATGAGAAAGGACGAAGCCATAGAAGTTCGCGGTGCCCGGACTCACAATCTGAAAAATATTTCCGTTTCGCTCCCGCATAACAAGCTAACGGTCATTACTGGGGTTTCGGGTTCGGGTAAATCCAGCCTCGCGTTCGATACGATCTATGCCGAAGGCCAGCGGCGCTACGTCGAATCCCTTTCGGCGTACGCACGCCAGTTCCTGGAAAGAATGGACAAGCCGGATGTGGACGAGATTACAGGAATCGCTCCCGCGATCGCCATCCGGCAGAAAAACACAACAAAAAATCCGCGTTCGACCGTCGCCACGCAAACCGAGATCTACGACTATCTGCGTCTTTTATTCGCACGTGCGGGGCAGACCATATGCCACATCTGCGGCCGCGAGGTAAAAAAAGATTCGCCGGAATCTGCCGCCGACGAGATATTAAAAACTTTGGCGGATGGAACTCGATTTTATGTCCTTTTTCCGATACAGCAGGAAACTCCGGCTACCCAAACCAAAGCAAAAAAAGGAAAAGCGAAAGCGATAGACAAATCGAAGGATCTCAGCACGTCGGCGTTTCTTATCCTTCTGCTTCAGCAAGGATTTTCCCGCCTTTTTCGTGGTGGTGAGATCATCGACATGCAGCGTCCCGAAGATTATAAATTCGATGATTTCGAAAATACATTTGTACTGATCGATAGACTGAAAGCTGACAAGGAAATCAGGCAGCGTCTGGTGGATTCATTGGAGATATGTTTTCGTGAAGGTCATTCGGCTATCATTCAGCTGTCAGAACCACCTGCGGTACCCGGTGACTTAACTGGACAAATAGATAGGTCGGCAACCGATTCAAAGGCTAATCTTCAACCACCTGCTACCACAAGCGGTTCTGACAATGGCCGCCCGGCTATTCTCAAATTCTCGGACAAATTCATTTGCAAATACGACGGCACCGTTTACGAAGAACCGGAGCCGCATCTCTTTAGCTTTAATTCTCCGTTCGGCGCCTGCCCGCTCTGCCAGGGGTTCGGCAACACAATCGGTGTCGATTACGATCTCGTCATTCCGAATCCCCTTTTGACCATTGGAGAAGGAGCAATAGAGCCCTTCACCAAGCCGACGCACGCCTGGGCGCAAAAAGAGCTGCTCAAATTCACTACGGCCAATTCGATCGCGTCCGACGTTCCGTTCGCCGACCTTTCGGACGACGAGCGTCATGCGATCATTTACGGAACAACGGGCTGGAGAGGCATAAAAGGTTTTTTTGCCTGGCTGGAAACAAAGAAATATAAGCTGCATGTCCGCGTTTTCCTCGCAAAATATCGCGGTTATACGTCCTGTCCTGATTGCGGCGGAACACGTCTGCGACAGGCTGCGAGGGACGTAAAGATCGGCGGACTTTCGCTGCCGGAGATCGTCGCGATGTCGATAACCAACGCTCATCATTTTTTTGAAGCGTTAACTCTCACCGATGAACGCGAGCAGATCGCCGAAAAACTATTACTTGAAATCCGCCGTCGGATTAAATTTCTGGTAGATGTCGGTTTGGATTATTTAACGTTAAGCCGTTTGGCCGCTACCCTTTCGGGCGGTGAGGCACAGCGTATCCAACTCGCGACGAATCTCGGTTCCCTGCTCGTCGGAACTCTATATGTTCTGGACGAACCGAGCATCGGCCTGCATCCGCGTGACAATGCGCGGCTTATAAAGATCCTCGAAAACTTGCGCGACATCGGCAATACATTGCTTGTCGTTGAACATGATGAGGAAACGATGCGTGCCGCCGATCACATTCTCGACATCGGCCTCTACGCTGGCGAGCATGGCGGCAATCTGGTTTTCGAAGGCGATTTCGCCAAGCTTCTCAAGGACGAAGTTTCACTCACCGCACGTTATCTTCGCGGCGATTCCGAGATAAAGATTCCGCAAAAAAGAAAAGTTCCCGGCACCGAACAACTAAAAATCGTCGGTGCAAGGGAACATAACCTGAAAAACGTCTCGGTCGACATCCCGCTTGAAATGCTCGTCTGCATCACCGGTGTTTCCGGTTCCGGTAAATCGACGCTCGTTCACGATGTCTTGTACGCCGGGATTAAAAAGAAACGCGGCGAATGGACCGCACAGGTCGGGCTGTTCAAAGAGATCACCGGCGACGAATTTGTCGATGACATCCTGCTCGTCGATCAATCGCCGATCGGCCGCACGCCTCGTTCAAACCCGGTAACGTATATCAAATCCTACGACGCTATCCGCGAAGTTTTCGCCGCGACAGCGCAGGCCAAATCGAAAGGCTACAACGCTTCTCACTTTTCGTTCAACGTTCCGGGCGGACGCTGCGAAACCTGCCAGGGTTCCGGCACAGTGACGGTCGAAATGCAGTTCCTCGCCGATGTCGAGCTGACCTGCGAAGACTGCCGCGGCACAAGGTTCAAGGACGAGATCCTGAACATCAAATACAAAGGCAAAGGTATCGACGAAGTGCTGCAATTGACCGTTCGCGAGGCAATCTTTTTCTTTAAGGACGTTAAAAAGTTAATTACAAAATTAAAGACCCTGGACGATGTTGGCCTCGGCTACCTGCGGCTCGGCCAATCGGCGACAACGCTCTCCGGAGGCGAAGCCCAGCGCGTAAAGCTCGCGGCCCATCTCGCCCAGAAAACGAATTCAAAAACTCTGTTCATCTTCGACGAGCCGACCACCGGCCTTCATTTCGAAGACATCAACAAACTGCTCGCCGCATTCCGTGCGTTGATCGATGCCGGAGCAAGCCTGATCGTCATCGAGCACAACCTCGACGTAATTAAAACCGCCGATTACGTGATCGACCTCGGCCCCGAAGGCGGAATCGGCGGCGGCGAGATCGTCGCTGTCGGCATGCCGGAAGAAGTAGCGAAAGTTAAAAAATCGCACACGGGCAATTACCTCCGCAATCTTTTAAAGGCTTCGCCCAAAGGAAAGTAAGCGGTGAGCGGCCGAAAACAAAGTACTCTGCGGCTGTGTCGGAGTGCTGACAGACTGTGCACTTTATTAGATTTTAATCTTGATTGCGTTTTCTATTTCGTTTCGACCATATCAGAGCCTGATCTTTATTCCGCCGTTAAAAATGCGGCCTTCCGTGTGCGTGTAAAGATCGGCGAACGTCGGGTTTTGATGCGGCGGCAGAACCACCGGGCCGTAGCGGCCCTGGCGAACGTCGGTCAGGTTTTCCGCATTAATAAAGATACTGAATTTACCGAATGTCTTTTCGCCAAAAAGTCCTATTTCGGCTGTCGAACGAGTCAACGAGCGGTCATCTAGCGTTTGGCGGCTAGCGAAATAAAACTCCGCCCCCGCTTTGAAGCTTTCGTGTTTCTCGAATACCAGTGCCGAATTAATTTTGTGCTTGGGCAGCAAAGTCAGCGTCCGGTCGCCTGCGAGATAACCGGCTTTCGCATCGGTAAAGGTATAACCAACAAACAGCTTAGCGATGCCGTATCCAAGCCTTGCGTTCGTCTCAAAGCCTTTGCTTATGACGTGCGAGTCAGAGTTGGTAAAGCGATAAATGCTGTTCATATCAGGCCGGAGAATTAATGGATCGGTGATCTCCGTGTAAAAGAACATTTGGTTTATGCTGAAGGTAAGTTCGTTGATAATCTTCGTTTTGAAATTAATATCAGCTGTTCCTCCAACACTCCTTTCGGCTTCAACATTGTTTAAAGCCTGCAGGTTTTGGTATTGCAGCCTTTCTGTTTCCTCGGTAAAAACAGTGGGCGTTTTATACCCCAGACCGCCGCTGATCATCGAACTGATCTTATTACTGATCTTAAACAATGCAGATATCCTCGGTAATACAAAGGTTTGATTCTTTGTAAAACCTGCATTTTTAAA
>JACMMN010000174.1 GCA_014379075.1 Pyrinomonadaceae bacterium
AAAATGCCAAAATTGCGAATGCCGATAAAATAAAAGTACTTAATTTTTTCATTACCCAAGCTTCTCCTTATCTAAATTACCCACAAGGTCTTAGACGTAGTTAAGACGAAAAAATTGCGGCAAACGATGTCCACGAAATGCGGTTTTCGGTTTACTTAGGCGGAGCACCCAACTGGCGTAGAGCTTCGTACAAAAGAATTGCGACGCTGGTAGCGAGGTTAAGGCTACGGACTTTCTTATTCGGCATCGGGATCGTCAGGCAGTGGTCGGAATTCGATGCGAGAACTTCCTCCGGCAGGCCGCGGGTTTCCCGGCCGAAGATCAGGCAGTCATTACTAGCGAATTGCCAATCGGTATAATAGCGATCCGTCTTTGTCGTGATGTACAGAAAACGCGAATTCGGCAGGCTATCGTACAGCCTTTCCAGATCGATATGCCGCCGCAGATTTACGTGATCCCAATAATCAAGCCCGGCGCGTTTCAACGTGCGGTCGTCCATGCGAAAACCCGTAACGCCGACAATATGCAGGTCAGTGAATGTAGCCGCGCACAAGCGGGCAATATTGCCCGTGTTTGGCGGTATTTCGGGTTCGAGAAGCGCAATATGTAACATTGAAATCAGTTCGAGATCTAAGTTTATATTCCAAGTTATCAGTTTTAAACTTGAAACTTGAAACAATGAACGCGAAACTAAATAAAATCGGTGCATCTTAAACCCGCGCAATTTCATCAATTAAGTCAGTTTTTACAGGCAATTCGTGCCGAAAAAAAATTCTTTATGTTACAATCCGCAATTGTGATTTTCCATCTGAATTAAGGAGAAAACCCTGGTGTTTTTGCGTTTTAAATTTTCGATACCCATTATTTTTTTGATCCTTGCGTCCAGTATTTTAGTTTTCGGACAAGAAACGCCGGAGAAAAAGGACGAAAAGAAGGCTGAAACCCCTGTTGCTCCGATCACCAAGGACGCATCAAAGACGGTCACGGCGGAACAGATTGCCGAAACGGTTATTCTTGCCACTGCTTTGCCGGGCGGCAGAGCAACGCTGAACCAGATACGCAAAACCGCGATTGAACGCGGTACGACGAGCGTTTCCAACGCGGAAGGCAAGATGGAAAAGGCAAGCTATCAAAAATTTACCTCCCGCGGCGAATCGATGGGTAAAGAGAAGATTCGGCTTGATCAGGAATTTCCGACGGCCAGATATTCGCTGGTTTATAACGAGGACAAAATCTTCGGTATCTTTAATGATGAGGTATTCGCTCCGCGTGAAGACGCTTCTCGATCGTTTCAAAATCAGATCGTTTACGGCCTCGAAGCGCTGCTGAGATACAAGGAGAATGAATCGAAACTGGAACTCGGCGGGCGGGACAAGATACTGGGCGTGGATTTCTATTTTTTGGATGTGACGGACAAGCAGAACCGGAAAACACGATTTTATGTCAGCTCGAAAACTTTTCGCGTGATGATGCTCGATTACGCGGACGAAGGCGTCAAATACCGGCGAAAGTTTTACGATTACAATTACGCACAGGGAACATTGGTCCCTTACCGTTCCGTCCTGTGGGCCGGCGACAAGATGGTAGAGGAGACTGAGATCGGAACCGTCACCTATGGCCAAAAGGTCGATGACGGCCTATTCGCCGCGAGCTAGGCACTAAGAAATTCGGCCTAAAAAGGCACAAAGCGAGCATAAACGATTTCTTTTTATCTTTTTGTGCCTTTTTCCAACCATAATATTTGCAACTTTATACCGGTTTATCTGTGGAAACATTCGACTTTCCCGAATTTTTCATAGGAGAACCACAAATGAACCGGTTAACAATTTCCTTTCTTTTTTTTGCATTTTCCTTCGTATTTATGATCGGTGCCGTACCGGCACAGGTGGAAAATAAACAGGTAGAACCCAGCTACGAAGCTGTTTTGCATCTGATCGTCGGATCGAGCGACGCGTCCTTAAAGGACGGCCTCCCGCAGAACCTCTCAAATATCTCACGTCAAATAAAGACTAATTTTGCATTTTCGAATTATCGGCTTGCCAATACCTTCGTTGGAAGGATCGCCAATACTGGAAGTTTTGAATACAAGAGTTTGTCAGATATGTTCGGCCAGGAGAGCAGCGATTCGCGGACATTTCTTGAGTGGACATTGGGCGGGCTGCGAGCCGTGCCCGATGCGTCCGGGCAAACTACGTTTCAGGCACAAACATTCAGATTCGGTGCCCGGGTACCGCTAAAAACCGGACAAACCAAAAATTCCGAAGGCCAGATCATAGATCTGATCAATTACGAACAGGTCGGGTTAAGCATGAACCGGACAAGTTTCGGCGAAAACAAACCGACGCTTATCGGAACGCTTTCGCTTCCCAAAACGAGCGGCACATTGTTTTTGGTTTTGACTATGAAAACAGTCGACAATTGACCGTGTTACAAATTTCGCAACTTTTCCAGCCGCCCGTCGTGTTTCAAATCGTAAGGCGGCTTTTGTTTTGATTCGGAATGTAATGTAAAAAAGTATGAGTGTATGGCATTGGACAAAATCGAAACCGGAGCGGAGGTGCATCGAACCTCTGTGTCTGAAAAGAAATTATCCGACCATGCTCTCATCGAAGCGACCAAGAACGGCGACGAAGCGGCTTTTGCCGAGATCGTCGCACGTTACCGCAATCCGATAACGAACTACCTATACAGATTTTTGAACGATTACGAAGAGGCGGTCGATCTGTCGCAGGAAACGTTTGTCAGGGTTTATTTTGCGATCGAACGCTACCACACGGATTACGCGTTTTCGACTTATATTTACCGGATTGCGACAAACCTTGCGATCAGCGAGATACGAAAACGCAAACGCCGCACTATACTTTCGCTCACCGGCTTGTTCCAGACGGATGTCGAAGACGTGACCGAGTTTCAGCCGCCGGATACGCGGTCTCTGCCGGACGAGGACCTGCTTGAAGACGAAAAAGCCGGAGTGATAGCCAAGGCGATAGAGACATTGCCGGTGAAATACCGTGTTCCGATAATTTTGCGGGATATAGAAGGTAAGACCTATGACGAGATCGCCGAGATCATGGAGCTCGGATTGGGAACGACGAAGTCGCGGATCAGCCGGGCGAGAGGATTGCTGAAGGAAAAGCTGAAGCATTATTTTTAGTAAAACGATGAAGTACGATAAAGATAAATTTACAGATGGCGAGAACGGGACACTGAGCGTAGATGACAGGAAGGTCGCCGAAATGCTTGGGAATCTAAGAATCATTGGAGCGCCGAAGGATTTCGATCACCGGTTGAAGGCGCGGATCGCGAATGCTTCGCCATCCGCACACACAGCGGGCCGCTTTTTCCCTGTTTTGAGATATGTGATGCCTCTGGCGTTGTTTTTACTTATCGGCGGAGCATTCATTTGGAACTCGGCGCTGAATGGCGGACAAAATGGCGTTACGCCAATCGCCGAAACAGTGCAGCCGGTCATCCCGGCGACAATCGCGCGGCCCGCGATCATAGAAAATAAAAGCGTAGAGACGGCGACGTCGGCCGCGCCGCCGCAGAGCGAAAATTTTTCGCCCGCGAAGATCGAAGTGACGGCCGTTCGCCAGCCGAAAGCTTCTTCGCGAAAGGTCGAAACAGTTTCTGAAAACGGTATTTCTTCGGTCGACAGAGCTTTGAAACAGGCTCCCAAAACGATCCTGCCGCGTGGATTTGACCCTGAACCCATTGTGGCGAACGTTGTGCCGCCCGGCCCTGAGAATAAAAAGCAATTTACCGTCAGAGAATTTCTGGCCGCCATCGGCATCGACGCCGTATTTGCAGGTAGCTTTTGGAAGGTTGGATCGGTGGTAAAAAACAGCCCTGCGGATAATGCCGGACTTCGCACCGGCGATCTTATAGAATCGATCGACGGCCGGACCGCAGATGAGCAAACGGTATTTGCCGACGGCTTCAAGGCCAAAACCATCAAGATCGTCCGCGAATCGAAGACGCTGGTGATCGATCTAAAGTATTAGGTTTGTCTTCGACTGAACTCAAGCGGCCCTTTGCGGTTCCGTCTAAAGATCTTTTTGCCCGTCAACCTTTGCTTCTTTAACTTCCGTGGTGAATTTGCGGTAGTCGTATGACTTGATAATCTGATTGACGTCTATTCCTTTTACTAAAAACACTCTCACAGACAAATTTATATCAGCAGACGACGGCAGCCAGATCTCGTCATTGAGCCGTTGCTGTTCGAGTGTGAACGAGGCTCCTTTTTTGAGTTTCGCGACCACGCCGCCGCCTATCTTGTAACTGTCGAACAAAAATGCCTCGAGCCGTGCGACCTGTTTGTCCTGCTCGTCGATCCACATTACGCCGGCTGTTTTGCCAAAGAATTTCAGTATGCTTTTGGCGTTTTTGAAATCAAAAGCCGGATTCGGTTCGAAGTCGAAGACGATCACATCGCGGCCTCGAAAGCGTTCGCGTCGCGGATTTATCAGGCTTGATGCGCGCAAAACCTCGGCGACCGAAACCCGTCCCCGTTCATCGGATGGCGTCCCGGCGGCATTCTGCGATGCCTCTTTTGCCGCCTTTTTTGCTATAAGTTTTTCGATCTCTTCCACACGTTTCTGCGCATCTTTGTCGGCATCTTGCTGATCGCCTGAACTTAGCGGTTTCCCGTTCTTTTCGATCAAACGGCTTATCCGGTAACCCTTATAAAAAGAAAGTTGAAAGGTTTCTGATCCGGTTTCGCGAAGAGTCCCGTCCTTTCCTGCCTCGCGTTTAATAGATTTTTGCACAAACGAATATGTGTCGAGAATCTTATCTACCCTATCTTCGTTTTCCTGTAACTGTTTGAGAAGCGTAGTGATCTCGGGCAGCGGTTCGGTTGAAGTTTTCGGAAAATCGAACTCCGATCTGGCGGTAGAACCGTTGACTTTAATATCGTCCAATTTGATATCGTACGCTTCGGTTCCGCTTGTGAGTTTGATCTGAAACGCCTGCATCACGCCGCCGATCCGGCGATAATCGCCGTACGTGTAAGTTTTCGATGTTTCGCCGGACGGAATCTCCTCCCGAAGCGGGAGTCCCGTTGAAGGATCGAAATATAATTTTATTCCTACGCCTTTTGCCGTATTTAGGAGAACTACATTAGCGGGCTTACCGTCGATATTTACCTGTCCGCCGGAAACTATCTTTGACTTTTCTTTCTTGTGATTGATCCACAGAGCGTTTCTAAAAGAAGCTTCGGCCTGAAAATCGAGGCTTGCGTCGCCCGTCAACGTTCTCAGCCCGATGCGCGAATCGCGTTGCCATCCTGATTTGCCGTTATATCCCGATTCGGATTCTAAACCGTCAATGACATAGCTTAAATGATAAAGATTCGGCTGGGATGCCTGCGTGGAAAACGGACCGCCCACGCCGTCAGCCGTTCGCGTTATGGTTCCTGTTTTTTTCCAGGAACGGACGGACTGAAGAGCTTTTGCTCCACCTAGAGCCTTTTCAGCCTGTTTGAGAATTTTCGAGGGAGATTGAGCATCTACGCCGATCGAAAAAGTGAAAGCCAGTAAGAATAAGAAAAATTTTATCGACATAAGAATTTCAAAAGCTGTAAGGACACATTCGCTATTGCTCCCGGTTCCGATCCGGGATCGTCGAAGGCGGGAGCAAAAATAATCCGATCAGATAAAAGACGACGGCGAAAAATTGTATATAACCAGTCCCGGCCGCAAACCTCGGCAAATCGAGCATCCATGTAAATGCTTCCTTCGCAGGGTTTTCGATCATCGACCGCAGCCAACTCTCGTTCGCGGGGGCGGTCAGATTCGCCAGGATGAGATATTTGACGACGAACGCCAGGCCGAACAAAGCGCCAAGGCTTCGCAAAAGCTTTTTGGTGTCGAAATCGGCGAAAAGGTTGTTCCACAACGTCCAGAAAAAGCAAAACGCGACGATCCAAAACGGCAGGCCCTGCTCGGGCAGCAAAGAATTAAATAGCTGCACGCTTCCCGCGAAAAGTGTCAGCAAAACGGCCGCATTTGCCGCGTTCTTCACCAATTCGAAGTTTTCCGAGAACCAGCCGTCGAGCCGGATAAGCCCCGAGCGAAAGAATAGTACCAGCATTACCGATGCAAAGATCAGACAGAAGAGCGCCGGTTTTAAAAAGATGAACGAATTATCGGCATCGCTCAACCGCAGGCCGCCGAGCAGGGCAACCGTGAGGAAAATAAATGGAAGCAGAAAATAAAAAAGATAGTGTTTTTGACTGTCGTTCGCGATGGCTTCGTCCATCTTTGACAGGGATCT
>JACMMN010000175.1 GCA_014379075.1 Pyrinomonadaceae bacterium
CAGAGCCGGATTGGTCGGAACGCCCGGATTTATTGGAAAATCGAAAACCCTGCTCGGTGAACCGCTCGCCGTTCCGTTCGGATCGATGTCGGCCGGATTTGCCGGAAAATTCGCGTTTGGAAGCTCTCGGTCGAGGCCGGCCTGAACATTGTTGCCGTCCGTGGAATTTCCGCCGTCAGTTATCCAGCCGTTGTTGTTAAAGGTATAGGGCGGTTCGTTGCCGATCCGCGTGATCGAAGTTCTCGGGATGGCCGAGCCCTGAATTCCTGACAGAGTTACCGGGCCGGGCGTCATCGGGAACGGATTGTCGGCGACGTTTATCATTGCGTTCGGATTGACGTAAACCCGATAGGTCGCCGCCTGGGTCTGATCTTCGGTGATATTCTTTCGCCACAACATCGTGCCGGTCTCGGCATCGACGATCACATAGAAGGCGTTTACCGCCTGCCAAATAAGCACCCGCCACGCCGCGACCGCCACGCCCGGTTCTGTGGGAAAATACGTCTTTTCCGCTGTCGCCGCGAAATCTCCCTGGCCGAATACGGCTTTTTTATCACTGGATATTGCGTTATTGCGGGAAATTTCGTCCGGCTTTAAGTCGTGGTCAATATACGATGCCGCGGCTTTAACCGCATCCGCCGGATCGCCAAAGTCGGTCGAAAGCCTTTCGTAATCGAGCCCAGGAGCCAGATTATTTACCACGCGAATGATCTCGCCGTCCCTGGCAAATCCGGCTTTTACCTCGCCGCGAAACACGGGAATTCCGTTAATTTCCTGATTTAGTTCGACAAACGAAAGATTTCCAGCCGGATTTGTGTAATCGGAAACCGCCTTCAGGCCGCTGATCTGTTCGTCCGTCGCTCCGATCAGATCTCTATTTTGTCTGAGAAAATTTATCAGTACCTTCGACCGCTTTTCGCCCGACGCCCCGGTTAAAAAAGAGCGTCCCTGTTTTACGTCCGGAGCGATGACTTCGGGTATTCGTATATCCGTGTTGTATTCGATCTTGAGTGAAGGCACCCGCGATCTCAGCTGCTCCTCACCTTTGGTGAAGCCGTCGCGTAAGTCCGCGATCGCCGCTGCGTCCTTATTCAGCGATCCGCGAAACGCGGCGATCTTCTCAAACGCCGTTTTATCCATTCGGATATCGTAGTTCGGCAATGCCTCGTCATGGCTCACAGTTTGCACCGAAAGCCCGCCGGCTGTCTTGTTTGCAACGGCTTCCGACCGAAATTGCCCCGGCACGAGGATGATCGCCGCGATCGATGCTAAAACGAGAAAAACGGCCAGGATGCTCCATCGAGCGTCTTTGAGTGCAGATCGGTTCATCTGAGTGAGTTCTCCTAAACGTAGCGGGAATACCGAGCCCAGTCCGTGACATATGACGGTCCGATGCTTCGACATATGGGCAATTTACAACTACAATTTAAACTGGACTGGTAAAAATATTACTTCGGATGTTCGACGCACGTGAGAGGAAATCCCGGCTATCTTTACTTCAATTCTAGACCACGCGTAAACACTTTTTGTATCAAATTGGCTGGATAAAGTCAATAAATACGGCTTTACAATGCAGGACGATCACATAGAAAAAGTTTTCGGTACGGAAGGCCTCATCGCCAAATTTCACGAAAATTACGAATACCGCGGCGGTCAAATAAAGATGGCCGAAGCTATCTCGAAAGCGTTCGAAGACAAAAAACACCTCATTGTCGAAGCCGGAACAGGCACGGGGAAAACCCTTGCCTATCTGATCCCCGCGGTCGCCGCCGCGCTCAAAGGAAATAAGCGCATCGTTATTTCCACGGGCACGAAAAATCTTCAGGAGCAATTGATGGAGAAGGATATTCCGTTTCTCCAGAAAATCCTGCCGAAGAAATTCTCGGCCGCCTATATGAAGGGCCGTTCGAACTATGCGTGTCTTTACAGGGTTCACAAAGCCGAAAACCAACCGATCCTCGACGGGCTCGACCAGATGGACTATTTCGATGAAGTTCGAAAATGGGCAATGGAAACCACGACAGGCGACCGCCGCGAACTCGTCGATCTGCCGGAAAATCTTTCTTTCTGGAGCCGTATAAATGCCAAATCGGACATATGCATCGGCCAGAAATGCCCGGAATTCGAACCGTGTTTTATCACCCGTATGCGTGCCCGTGCCGAGGACGCCGACATTATTATAGTCAATCATCACCTGTTTTTTGCCGACCTCAATGTGCGCGGCAATAAATTCGGCAAGGTCATTCCCGATTACGGAGCTGTTATCTTCGACGAGGCACACCTGATCGAAGATATCGCCGCGGATTATTTTGGTTTCCAGATATCAAACTTTCAGATAGAGGAACTCGTTCGCGATACCGACAGCCTGCCGATCATCGACGCCATTGCAACCCGCGATCTTACAAAAACATCGGCCCGTATCCTCGGCCTTTCCGATGTGTTTTGGATGCGTTTTTCGCCGGCCCGCAACGACGGCCGCTTTCCGCTCGAGCCGGACGCCTTTTCATACCGGTCATCGAACGGAGAGCAGCAGCCGACGTCGCTGGGCGAAGCGTATTTTGCTCTGGATTCGGCACTGGAAAGGATGAGCGGCTTGCTCGAACCGTTCGCGGAAAAGATTCCCGAAGCCGAAAGCCTCCAGCGCAGGACAAGGCAAACGCGGTTCGATCTCGAATTCGTGGTGACTCAGGCGGAAAGAAATTATGTTTACTGGCTCGAAAAACGCGGCAAAGGCATTTTTCTGCGGGCCTCGCCTGTCGATGTCTCGGAGTTATTGCGTGAAAAACTATTCGAAAAGGTCGAGACCTGTATCTTGACCTCGGCCACGCTTTCGAGCAGCGGCAAATTCGATTTTATCCGCGAGCGTCTCGGCCTGGACTCTTCGAAAACTTCTGGGATGGTCGCCCCGTCGGCATTCGACTATGAAAAACAAGCGATCATTTACTTGCCGAGAGCGATGCCCGACCCTCGCTCGCCCGAATTCACGCAAATGGCTGCAGGCGAGATAGTAAAGCTTCTGCAAATTACCGTCGGCCGGGCCTTCGTGCTGGCAACAAGCAATTCCTCGATGAACGCCCTTTACGAACTGGTTTCGTCCCGCGTGAACTTCCCATGCTTCGTACAGGGTTCGATGTCTAAGGCAGGTCTGCTCGAAAAATTCCGCCAAACGCCGAACGCCGTTCTTTTCGCAACATCAAGTTTCTGGCAGGGCGTCGATGTCCAGGGCGAACAGCTTTCGTGCGTCATCATCGACAAACTCCCGTTCGCCGTTCCGTCCGACCCGATCGTCGCCGCCCGCTCCCGGTTCATTGACGAAAACGGCGGCAAAAGCTTTTTCGATTACAGCGTCCCGCAAGCCGTCATCAGCCTAAAGCAAGGAATCGGCCGCCTCATCCGCAGCAATTCCGACCGCGGCGTCATCGCAATTCTGGACCCGCGTTTAAGAACGAAAGGATACGGCAAGGATTTTCTGCAAAGCCTGCCGAGAATGCGAATTACCAGCGATCTAGACGATGTCGCCGGCATATTTCAATTTGATACGGGCGTTGCGTTATAGTAAAAAATTAGTATGTCTTCATTTTACGAAGTAATGATCGAACGCAATTTCTCATCCGCGCACCAACTGCGCGGCTATAAAGGCAAGTGCGAGAACCTGCACGGGCACAATTACAAGATAGAGATCTATGCACGCGGCGACGAGTTAAATAATATCGGGCTTCTAATAGATTTCGGCGACCTTAAATCCGCTGCCGACGAGATCGTTAAATATCTCGACCACCGAAACATAAACGAACTTCCGCCTTTCGATGAAGAGCTGAATCCGTCAGCGGAAAACCTGGCGAAATATATCCTCGAATACATAGCTTCGCGGGTCGATGACGAAAGGGTTTCGGTTTACAAAGTGCGTTGTTTCGAAACTCCTACCAGTATCGCAACGTATCAGGCTGATTAGCGTCTAGCGAAATTAAAATTAGCCGCTGCCAGATCCAGTCCCTCTCCCATGCCGCCGGTAGTACAATAGAATATGGACAATGCTCAACGAAAACGGCAGGCTAAAATACTGCGGGTCTCCCGAAAGGTTCATCGGACGACTGGTGCAATTTTATTTATCTTCTTTTTTATCACCGCCTGCACGGGCCTGCTGCTCGGCTGGAAAAAACATACCGGCGGGTATATTTTGCCCAAATCCTTCGAAGGCAAATCGACCAATCCTCAGGACTGGCTTCCCGTTCATGTACTTCTCGACAACGCCAATAAAATAGCCCGCGAACAGATCTCCTCCGATCTTTCGCTCGAACTCGAACGGATAGATCTCAGGCCGGACAAGGGAATGGTCAAATTCGTTTTTATCGAGGATTATTGGGGCGTTCAGCTTGACCTGACAACCGGCGAGTTGCTTCACATCGAGCGGCGGCGTTCGGATTTTATCGAAAATATCCACGACGGTTCGATCCTTGATTATTTTTTTGAAACAACCGGCGAGCAGTTCAAGGTCGTTTATACCTCGATAATGGGTATGGCGCTGCTGACATTCACGATAACCGGTTTCTGGCTCTGGATCGGCCCCAAGCAGTTTCGCCACCGGAACCGCGGAATTGCTGCCAAATAATTGACGTATCGTTGATTTTAACGGTATTTTAGAGAAGGCCGCCCTTTTTGGTTCACAATGAAAAAACTGATCTTAACTCTCGCTCTAGCGTATGTTTTCGCTCTATCCACCGCTGCTCAGCAAACAGGCAGCGGAACGGTCGCCGGCACCGTTACCGATAATTCAGGCGCGGCGATCGCGGCTGCGGACCTGCGTTTGGTCAATTCGCAACAGATCGTTCTTGGCGCCACGAAATCAGACGGGCAGGGCCGTTA
>JACMMN010000001.1 GCA_014379075.1 Pyrinomonadaceae bacterium
ACCGTATAAACTCATCTCGAAAGACCTTCGGCCGGAAAAATCGATCATTAAGATCGGCAACGCTTTCATCGGCGACGGCCAGCTGGCGATCATAGCCGGCCCTTGCGCGGTTGAAACTTCAGAGCAGGTGTTTAAAGTAGCGGAATCTATTGCTGCCTCCGGTGCTAAGTTTTTCCGCGGGGGCGCATTTAAGCCTCGTACTTCTCCGTATGCCTTCCAAGGCAAGGGCGAAGACGGATTGAAGATCTTAGCTGAGGTTCGCGACCGGTACGGCCTAAATATTGTGACCGAGGCGATGGATGAACACGGTATCGATCTCGTCGAAAAATACGGCGACTGCATCCAGATCGGCGCCCGGAACATGCAGAATTTCTCGCTGTTGAAATATGTCGGTCAGACACGCAAACCAGTGCTGCTAAAACGCGGATTGTCGGCAACGCTCGAGGAATTTCTGCTGGCGGCCGAATACATTATGGCCGAGGGAAATTATGACGTTGTGCTTTGCGAACGCGGCATCAGGACATTTGCGAATCACGCAAGAAACACAATGGACCTTTCAATAATTCCGGCGGCCCAACGGTTGACTCACCTGCCGATAATCGTCGATCCGTCACACGGAACGGGGCATAATTACATGGTCAATCCAATGGCCCGCGCCGGAGTAGCAGTCGGGGCCGACGGACTAATAATCGAGGTACATCCATGTCCCGAAGAAGCTCTCTGCGACGGTGCACAGGCTCTTACTACAGCTCAATATGTGCAATTAGTCGATCAGGTCAGGCAGATCCATGATGTGGTTGCGAATTATGAGCCGGCATTTGCTTGAACGCATTTCAGTTAGGCGATTTTACTTCTCAGCCCGGAAATGACTTTTCAAACCAAATAAAAATCCGTGCATGTCCCGAACATGCACGGATCGTATTACGTTCGACGCCTTTTGCCTATCTCGCCAAACGAAACTTCATCATACCATAAAATTGAATGTAGCAGCTTATCATTCCCGCCACGATGAGGAGCGTTAACGGCAGGAACTTGAAAGTTTCCGGCAGTACTACGCCAAGCGTCTGCCTGAACATCACACCTAAAATTACTGCCAGTACGGCGATCATCATCCGTCCGAATATCCAGCTTCCAAATTCCGGTTTTTCGACAGAAGACGTGAGAAAATATGGCAGAACCATCAACATGATCAAAGTCGCAAGCGAAAATATTCCGTCTACTCCGAAAGAGAATGATGTTTGCCCGAAATCGACCGCTAAAAAGAACAGAACAAACGTAGTGTCGAGAGCGAAAGCTCCGCTGCCCGCGTCATCAAAGTGTGCTACTTGAGTTTGCATCGTTTCCCTACCTTTAATTTTAGTTGTAACAATTATTCGCCGGGCTTGCTGAATTGCTTATAGGCGACGCGGAAAAGTTCCGACAGGGCCTTTGCCGTTTCAGGCGTCAGCATTTTATCCGCACGGAGATGAGCCTCGACGATCTCTGGGGTCGCTTCGTGCGGGTAATATATCACCGGCTCGACGTCCCCCTCGCTCTGGTTGTTCATCACCCGGTCGATCGGCACATCGAGCCAGCCTGTGAGCCGAGCTATGTTATCCGCATCCGGTTTGCCCGTGCCGTTCTCTATACGTGATAACGTCGAAGCGGAAACACTGGTCACGTCCGCCACGTCACGCAAGCTTAGACCCAGTTCCTCGCGGCGGCGTTTTATAGCTCGTCCAAGTTCCACCGTATTTATAAAATTGTCATTTCTAAAGGCCATGTTGTCCTCCTGCACCTTTGATTTCTACGTGTCATAGGTGCTTTCTGCATTTCACGGATAAAACATAACATAACATAATTGCAATTGCAACACCTCATTTCATACTTGCAACAAATAGATTTCCCTGATACAATGTTTCACGGATGGTACGGTAAGATAACTATTTAAGGGATTTACTTTTGGGGTTTGGAGCTTAAGATGGCAGTAAAGAATATTAAGACACTTTCAGAATCGGCACGGCAGAACAAAGGAAAACGTTTGGCGGCAAAGGGTTTTGTTACCCGCATCGGCGACGGCTTTCGGGTTAGAACTTCCGATTCATTAAGGACTTCGACAATTTTTATTGTCAGGCGTGACGAATTGGGCCCGATCCGGTGCGATTGTCCGGCATACAAATGCGAATCGTATGTGCAGATCGGCTTTCGCTGTGAACACATCATGGCCGTCAGATACGCTATTGTCATGAAAAATACCGAATTCGATGTTAGAACTTCCCGTGCAAATAACGGCACATTAACCACTGAGTCGCGTAAGTCTGAACGCGGCGAACAGAATGCCAAAAGCTCATCAAAGATCGTTTCGGGCGACAGACATGCCAGAAATGTGGATCTTGATGTGTTTCGGCTCGATAAAACAAGAGGAAAATACGATATGAAACAGAATAGAACCCCAGAAACCAATGCTAACGAAATAAAAGAAATTTTTAGTCCCGGCGAAGATCAAGGAAATGTTTTGAATTTCTCATCGACTCTCCGCGAATTGAGAAAGAATGTCGATCCCGATCTTGTCAGACAGCGTGAAGGCCGACGTGACCGAAATGGAAAAGTGCAAATGGTCGATTATGTCGAATGGCACACGGTCGCCGACATTCTTGATCAAACAGCCCCGAACTGGGCCCATTCAGTTAGAGACATTCGAGAGGTCGGTAATTTTATGACCGTGACCGTTGCAATCACCATCGACGGCGTTACGCGCGAAGGCATTGGGACCGGGTTGGTCCGGAGTGAGATGGGAATAAAAAAAGCCGAGCATGACGCATTGAAGCGGGCGGCCGTAAAATTCGGTATTGCACGCGACCTTTATAAGCGTGAATTTGACGCAATAGATCGTGAGGAAACTGCGACGCCGGCGGCAAAAACCGAATTTTCGGCGGATCCCGTCGCTCAAAGCATCTCGGATCTTGTTACCTCAAAACAGCTTTCTATGATTCGCATGCTCGCTCGTGAAAAGAGCATCAATGCCGACGAAGAATGTTCGGCTCTGATGAATTGTAAGTGCAGTGAACTTACCAGGCGAGCGGCATCCGCGTTGATCGTACACTTGCAGGAATTAACCGCTCAGCACGTTCCGATGCGCCGTGCCGGTTAGAATCAAATTGCTTCGGCAAAAAGTGTTTTGAGTTGTGATAGCCCGTCCCTGCTTCCCTTTTGAAGCTTGTGCACCTCCCATTCACAACTCAAAACTTTTCTTCCCTCCAACCTTATCTCAATGCTAAAATCTTACCTTAGTTATTTTTGGAGTGTGCCGCGATATGAGTGTAAATGAAGATCTGGCTAAATTTGCCGGCGATTGGAAAGGAACCAACAATCTATATTTGTCATGGCTGCCGGACCCCATAAAACCCTCGGATGGAACAATGACAGTATCATCGAAATCGAAAGGGCAGTTCGTACAGTTTGATTACACCTGGGCTTACGAAGGTGAATCGCAGGAAGGCCTGATCGTGCTTGGATGCGATACAAAGTCGGATGCCGTTCAAGTGGTATGGACTGATTCGTGGCACAGCCGCCACACTTTCATGGTTTCGGACGGAACGGTCGATGAAAACGGCGTCGTTTCGGTAAAAGGTTATTACAAAGTGCCAGATCATCCCGATTGGGGCTGGAGGACCGACATCATTCCAGGAGACAATTCATTGAAAATCGTCATGTATAATGTTTCACCGGAAGGTGTGGAGGAATTGGCGGTCGATACAGAATATAGGAGAGTCTGATTATTTACGCAGAAGCCTGTGCGAAGACGACATTCGTCGGTGAACGTTTTACGCCCTTAATAAGGTGCGGACTTCCGAATTGAAAGCCCTTCCTTTCGGTCAAGCTTCCGCATAAAGTTTTCAGCCGCGTGTTCCGGTGAAATTCAGCGGTTCCGGAACGATGGGTGCGGAAATTGTCCCGTTCATGGAATCGCCATCGACCGAACCATTGATAACAAATTCCACGCTTTGGCCTTGAATCTCGGCATTAGCAGTTGCCGAGAGGTTAACTCCTCGGACTTTTCCCTCGGCTATCTTGCCGTCGCCAAGCATCGTTTCCAACTTGCCGGATACGGCTTCTCCATTCTGGACCAGAGTCAATGAAACCGGCAGATTCTGCCCCTGAAAGTCGAGCACCAATTTCCATTTACCGCTAACGTCTGCCGTTTCTTCGCCAATAGTTTTTCCGTAGACCGCAATGTCCTTAGGTTGTCCGTTCGTGTCGAAGATCTCGATCATGGCTGCGTATGGTCCGGCTTGCGGCAAAATATCTTCGGCGTCGCCGACGATCACGATCGCCATTTTTTCCGGTTGAATGTATTTTGCCGCGACACGCAGGATATCAGCGGCAGTTACGGCATCGACCTTGTCGCGGTAGGTTTGAAGATAATCCTCAGGCAGCGAATAAAGCTGCTGATTCACGAGCAGGCCGGTTAAACCCTCTTGTGTTTCCGCACGGATCGGAAAAACGCCGGTGAGGAAGTTCTTGGCATCGGCAAGTTCATCTTCCGAAACCTTGTCGGCCCGGATACGATCTAGTTCGTAGAAAAATTCTTTCAATGAATCCCCGGTCACGGGTGTTCGAACTTCCGCCGTCGCCTCAAAATCACCTGCTAATTTCTTGGCATCCAATCTTGTATAAGCCCCGTACGTGTATCCTTTTTCCTCGCGCAAATTCATAAAAACCCGCGACGATGCTCCTGCTCCGAGAACCTGATTCATAACAACAGCGGCAAAATAATCGGGATTCGCGCGATCCATTCCGATATTTGCGAGAACGATATTCGACTGAGCTGAACCCTGGCGATCAACGATCGTAATTGTTCTTTCCGTCCGCTCAGGCGGCGCCGGAAAAGTCGACTGAGCGGTCTCACCCGCTTCCCAGTCGCCAAAGTGATCTTCTATCTGCTTTACAAGCTCATTGCGGTCAACATCTCCGACGGCGACAAAAACTGCATTATCCGGAACAAACACTTTTTTATGAAATGCTATCAGGGCATCGCGTTCCAGCTTTTCAATATCTTCAGCGGTTGTCGAAACTCTCGCGTAGGGATGTTCGCCGTACAAAAGCCGCGCGATTTGCTCGCCCGCCAGAAAATTCGGCTGCGAACGCTGGAATTTCAAATTTTCAATGGTATTTCGTTTGTAAAGATCCAACTCATCTTCGGGAAAGGTCGGGCGAAATATTATTTCGGCCATTAGCTCAAGGATCTCGGTATCGTATAGGGCAAGCGCGGATGCGGAAATGATAGTAAAATCATCCGAAGAACTTGCACCCAAGCCGGCTCCGAGGCGTTCCACTTTTTCGGCTAATGCCTGACTTGAATAATTCTCCGTGCCTTCGTTGAGCATCGACGTAATAGCCGACGTCATGCCCACAGCGTCTTGAGGATCATTCACATCGCCCGAGAAAAACGCCAAGCGATAGCTGACCAGCGGCAAACGCTTGTCTTGAAAGATCACTATCTTTAGCCCGTTGGGCATAGATGTCTTATACGGCTGCGGGATATTGAAAGGCACCGGAGCGAGGGCGTCAGGCGCGGTTTTACGAATTGCTTGTGTCATAACAATGGAATGCGGACATCCAAGTCCGCGAAAATCGGCTTCCCTAAATAGCGGACAAGTCTCTTAACCCTTCCCTGCCGGAACCACATCTAGCAGAGCACGGTTTTCGTTATTCAAATGCTCATTTACAGCTAATCTTATCTGCTCAGGGGTTATAGACAGAAGCTCATCAAGCTCAGTATTAATAAGGGTCGGATCGCCGTCATAAAGAGTAAATTCCGCTATCTGCTGAGCCCGCGTCTGCGATGACTGGCGCATCCGTACCGCGTCGTTTATCAAATTATTGTGCAGTTTCTGCATTTCGTCCGCAGAGGGGCCATGTGTCGAGATATGACGAACCTCCGTCATTATCGTATCGCGGATCTTGCTCAGATCGCTTTCAGGCTTCGGGATCGCCCCAACAAAAATGCTCGATGGGCCTCGGCGCTCGTCCGTAAAACCGAAGAGCTGTATGACGGATTCCTCACCTTTTACAAGCTTTTGATATAGCCGCGAACTGTCCCCGTCATAAAGGAGTTTGCCGCCAAGATAAAGCGCATGAAATTCGCGGGTGCGACGGGCTGGAATTTTCCAACCCAGAAGAAAAGCTGGAAACGGTGCCAATTTATCTTCGTGTTCTCTATACGTATCGGCTACTTCTTTAGGCTCGGTCACATCCAATGACGGCGGAAGCGGCTGCGACGGAATATCTCCGAAATAGGTGTCCACCAATTGCTTCGCTGTTTCCGTATTGAGTGCCCCTGAAATTACGAGAACTGCATTATTGGGGGCGTAATAAACCCTGAAAAACTCCTGTACGTCTTCTACCGTCGCGTCATCAAGGTCTTCCATCGAACCGATAGTCGAATGAGAGTTCGCAAAGTTCTTAAAAATCATCTCCGAGATCATGTCGAAGATCCCGCCGTAGGGCTGATTATCGTAACGAAGCCGCTTCTCTTCCTTCACCGCCTCGCGTTGGTTATCCAGATTTTCCTGCGTAACCGCCAGAGAGCGCATTCTGTCCGATTCCAGCCACAGGGCAAGCGGCAGCTGATTCGCAGGCATCGTTTCGTAATAATTCGTCCGTTCGCTCGAAGTGGTTCCGTTCATCGTTCCGCCCGCCTTCATTATGTATTGAAAATGCTCGGCTTTTTTCACGTTTGCGGAACCCTGAAACATCATGTGTTCAAACAGATGAGCAAAGCCAGTGCGGCCTTCACGCTCATTTCTGGAACCGACATCGTAATAAACAGCAATGGCAACTACCGGGGCCGCTGAATCGCGATTGAGTACCACACGTAGGCCGTTCGAAAGCGTATATTGCTCAATATCGAGCGGCGAAAGTTTGAATTGTTCGGACATAATGTGCGTATGGCGTTCACGCATTAGCGTGCGATCACCTGTGAGTACCAGCTTCGGTAGCGGAGTTTGCCTGAATTTATGTAAACATTTTGACGGGAAAAAAGCAAAATCGGCCCGACACCCGACACAGCTGATCAAACTGAGGGGGTTCTCGGTCGAGCAAGTATGACGAATTTGGCCATTCGTTAGGGACGGGTATCACGGTGCCAGGGATGTCGTCCACGCAAAACGTTCGTCACAGTAATAGTAGGAGCTAAAAACATTCGTAAAATCCTGGTCATAAATCTAGTCGATCTGCCTTCCAACCAGTTTTTCATGATGTATTTGTCAAGAGCGTCTTCGGCTACGAGCACGCCGGTTCCAACCACTGGAGTTACTATCAGATCGCCCCAGGATAAGCCGCTGCTTGGGACCCGGTTGCCGCGTTTACCCACATTACCTATTGATGCTTCGCTTATCGGGCCGATCTCAAACTGGGTACTCCAAACCGCTGACCACGCCAATGCCTTTACTCTGCCTTCCCAATAATCTTTAGATTTTCCGAATTCCTGTTTTTTTGCTTTGTCACTGTTATATATAAAAATCCGGCCGGTGGCGGCTCCTTGTAGCGAGTGAGCTATATAGTTGATGAAAAAGTTGTCTCCGTCTCCCCAACCCCGCAGTGTCTTAACAGAATCCTTCCAGTCCCGGAAAAACGGCCCGCCCAATTCCTTTTGAGTCTTATCTTGTGTAAGTCTGATGCCATGCTGAACACCCAGCATAATTACGGATTGAATGAGCGCGTTCCGCCAGTGAAACTTTTCTTTAATTGGTTTTTGAGTAGAAACCTGCGTCTGCGTATTTGCACTGTCATTAATAACCTTATGTGATGTCGGAACTCCGAAACGCCGTTCGTATTGGATTCTGGCTAGTTTAAAGCGCCAATCGTCGAAATCGCGCCCGTTCTCAGCGAAAGAGCTTTTGTCGATATGCTGTGATCGTAGCGCTTCCGTGTCCGAAGTTAATATTTGGGTTTCAATATACAGATCAGGGGGCGCAGGGTCGAATTCGACGTCAGGTGACTGCGACGTTGCAATGCCGGTCAATAAGACAGTCGATAAAAATATTAAAGCTATGGAAGCTGGCAAATATCCGGCGGTTTGCCCTTTAACTTTTATTCTCATAGGTCGGCATACTAAGAAGTGAACCTATAGGCTAGGAAACTTCGCAGGCATTTCCTTATTTCTGCCTGAGG
>JACMMN010000020.1 GCA_014379075.1 Pyrinomonadaceae bacterium
ATGCAAAACCATCGAAACGTTCGCGGGACGCATGCTTATCTTTTCGTCTATTTCTTCTTCGTCGATGGCCTCGACACGCGACGGCTCGGCGTCGATCTCGCGGCCGGTACGGGTAGAGGTAACCGTCACCTCGCCAACTTCGTTGTTCAATTCAAGGAAAACGGTCAGCTCGCTTGTGTCGGTGAGTGGAAAGGTTAGTTTGAGTTCGGCTGAGTCGAATCCGGGCGAGAAAACTTCTATGATCCTTTCGCCATCGGGAATATTACTTACCTCTGCCTTTCCGATAGCGTCGGTAGCTATAGATATTTCTGTGTCTTTGACCGAAACGGTCGCTTCCGCGATGTTTTCCTTTGTGTCCTTGTTCTGAACGATGATCCTGACCGTGTTGCCGGTTTGCGCAAACACGGCTTGTGCCGACAAAATGACGGCGATAAATAAAATTGCTTTGTACATGATCTCCTAAATTCCTGACTAAAAAACAAAAATGCACATCCGGCCGCAAAATTTTGCGGTCCAGACGAAAATAAGGCGCAATTGTGGCGTTTAGTTAGGCTTTTGGCGGCTGCCAAATGGCATTATGGTGAACTTTGCTGTAAGGATCAGTATATTCTGCGAGAGTTTTTGAGATCACAATATATTTGACCTCGGAAATAATACCGAGTGAAGGCTTACGATTTACAACCGGATGGCTGCAGCACGAACAGATGCAAAACGGCGGGCATTCGTCAGCAAGCGGATCGGCATCAGAAGTGCTTTCCATGTGAGCGGTCCGGGTATCCGCACCACGATCGTCGACCGCCGCCGCTGCCAGATCCTGACAAGGCTGTGTCAGAAGCAGCATGACGTAAACGATAAATGTAAAACAAAAAACTCTCACTTGCTATATTTTCCCCATATCGAGTAGTTCCCGCAAGTCGCCCGCCTTCGCAAATTCGGCAATACAGAGCTCGATGCCGATTTGGACCTCGAGTTATGAAATAGGTCAATCATCCCCGAACTTCCGCCGCCATTCCGGGGCGATCTGTTCCATTACCTTGCAGTCGCAATAGCCGCCGTTGTCCGTTAGCCAGCCGGTCAGTTTCGGGAAGTTCAAATTCTTCTCCATCATATACTGCATCGAATAACGCAGGGAATGGTTGCACTCCTTGTCGTAAAGCTCGTCTTCCAGATAGTTGAGCAGTTCGCTGATCGTCTCCTGCGCATCAGGCAGCGAATCGATAAACGCCTGCAGTTCCTCGCCGCTCAACTGTTCAAGATTGTCTATCTGCCGCTTTCGTAATATTGCCATTCCTATTTCCTATTCTTATTTTGCGTCACATCGTGTTGTTTCGTGGTTCCAGTTTCTGTTTTAGAACTGGAACTACGAAAACACACAAATTACCACGAAATAAATCACAATCTAAAATTTCGCTTGCGAAACTCGCAGCATTTCCGCACGTTCGGCTTCTTCGCGTTCCTTTTGTTTGACGCCTTCGCGGCCGTCGTAGGCTGCGAACTTCGGCAGGAACAGCGCGGCACCCGCTACGGAGACGACACACAGGATTCCACCGGAGATCAATGCCGCCTTTACACCGAAACTTTCCGCCACGATTCCCATTTTAGCACTGCCGAGCATCGGGCCGGTCAGGTAGCTCATCATTTCGATGCTTGCCAGGCGGCCGCGAAGGTAATTCGGGATCGTCTGGTTCCAGATTGCTCCGCGAAAGATGCCCGAGATCATATCGAAAAAGCCAGCCGCCCCGAGAAACAGCAACGCGAAGACAAGGCTGTCCGACATTCCGAAAAATATAATTGCCGCGCCCCACAGCATCGCCGCAATTGTCACCATCAACCCGTGACGGTGAACCTTCGCCGTCCAGCCCGATGTCAAACTCGCGAGCAATGCTCCCGCCGCGATCGCCGCCGGAAAGAATCCGACGTATTTCGGCCCGTAAATTACCGCTAGCGCCGGATATAAAGCCTGCGGCATCGCAAAAAACATTGCCGCGATGTCGATAAAATATGTCCCGACCAACTCCTGCCTGCTGAATGCGTATTTCCACGCCCGCTTGATTCCCTGCCAGCTCGGCCGCTCCGCATTCTCCGGCGACGGCACGGCACTTACCATGTACAAAGCGTAGATCGTTGCCGTAAAAGTTACCAGATCAAGAGCATACGCCACCCACGGAGCGAACTGTGTCGCGATTATCCCGGCGATCGCAGGGCTGATGATCGCCCCGATGCTCCAGCGGATCGAATTCAACGCCATTACCGCCGCCATCAATTCCGGCGGGATCACCTGCTGAATAAACGATTCGAACGCCGGACGCTGTATCGCTGCCAGCCCGGCGTGCATTGCAACACATAGAAACAAAACCCAAACCTGCGGCCTCGGCAGCAGTGAATTTATCAGCAATAGTGCGGACGCGACCGCCTGCCCGTATTCCGTCAGCCGCAGCATCTTGCGCTTGTCCAGAAAATCGGCAAGCGCTCCGCCGACAAATGCCAAACAAACCATCGGCACGAATTCCGCCAGATAAATATAACCGACCATCGCCGACGACTGCGTCAACTGATACATCTGCCACGGCACGACGATAAAAGTCATCATCGACCCGAAAAACGAAACAAGCTGCCCGAAGAAAAGCAGCCGGTAATCGCGCGAAACCCGTAACGGAGAAAGGTCAAGAAACATCCTGATACTGAATTACTTTATGATTTTGTAAAGAATGTAAGTGCCGCCGCGGCTGATCATCTCGCAGTCGGTACAATTTAATTCGGTGCTTAGAACGATAGAACCGGCCGGAGCGCGAACGCCATAGGGTTGGTGGATAAATTCACTTTTACGTCTTCCTTCGAGCGTGGAATACCAAAACGAATGGATATACGCCGGCCCCCAATAATTATCTACGAGATAGATCGGTCTGACAGGTTGTGACACAGCCGTGTCATAGAGCGGTTTATATGCCGTATCGAAAACGTCCGTGCGCTTTCCACCTTCCTGATAATATTTCCAATGAAAATACGAAGCCTCCGTCAGTGTAACGATCAAAACCAATGCAAGAATACTGTTACGGGCTTTAGCCGGGAAAACGATTCTAATTGCGTCCTTCGATTCCGACGATTCGTCTGTTATTCCACTGTCTGCCGCCAAACTTTCTTTCCTGGAAAGCAGCCATTCGAGAGCCGGCACCGTAAGTGTTAACAAAAATATTGGAAACGCTATCATTCGCAAGGTGTGAAATTTATCGACCGTTAGCGCTCCCGGAATGACCGAGGCAGCAAGCCCATATACAACAAACCGCCACCAAGCATTTTGCCGGTGTTTGACAACTATCACTATTATGCCGATCACGGCAAGAATGAATGTAGCGATAAATATGCTGCCCAAGGCATACGGTATATGATGTCTGGCGTTTATATCGCCAATCAGCAGCATCTGGACCGGATTAAGATCTTCGACGTATCGGCCAATGAACCGATAAATGATTTCGCTCCAAGTGCTTTCCGGTTTGATATACGAGATCAAATAGAATCGGGTTGTCAGCCCGGGATTTCTAAGATTGTAAATCACCGGCGGCAGAAGCGTAATGCCGAAAACTATCCATGTTTTGAACACCGAGAATAAGCGTGTCCTATCGACCGCCAGCCAAATAAGCCCCAACGCCAACAGCGGCCCCAGCATCCTGCCGATGGTATAGCTGTAGGTCAGCAATGCCAGCGTCATTGCGATAGCAGCAATATTCCCCCACGACCAAACTTCTTTTTTATGCGCGCAATACACCGACCACAAAAAAAGAACGACGGCCAAGGGATAAAAGAAAGTTTCGAGGACGAGGCGGCCCACTTCGAAAAGCCAGGGTGTTAATAGAGCGAATGCTGTAACGATAAAGCCTATCCAACGATCCCCGGAAATTCTTCCGGCCAAAAGCCCAAGCAGTAAGCACGCTACAAAAACTGAAAGCGCGGCTAATAATCTCGCCGCTAGAATACTCGGCCCGAATATCCAAAAGACGGCCGCAAGCAAGTATATTTGCGTCGGATTCGCGTACTGTGTATAGCCGCCGGTATAAATTTGGAAATAAAACGTCCCCGGCGAACCGAATTCGCCTGCTCCGGTTTTTGAGACCAGATAGGCATTGTACGAAAGTCCGGACTCATCAATATAGAACCCTGGCGGATTGCTGCCGATTCCCCAGACATAAATGCAAAAAAGAAGGGCAATCGCTAATATCAATGTAAATGCTCGTTTAGTCCACGGAGACTTCAAACCATTTAGAGAAACGAAAGGGGACATACTTAACTTTAAAGGGTAAAAAGTGAAAAGTTCAAGCCCCGTAGACCTTGAGCCTGAATTCGTCGTTCGAAGTAGTAAGTTCTGCCCGCTTGCCGGAGAAATTCGCGGATTGCTTCAAAATCATCGGCAGGCCGCCGCGGGGAATATTGGCGCCGTATTCGCGGCGGTTGAAAACGGCTGCGATCTGCGGGTTGAGTCGCTGCGTAATGCCGTAGCGGATCGCGCGCGAGGCCGGCGGAACAAAGCCCATTGTCCGGCGGGCGTTGATGAATTCGATAGCGTTGTCGTAGATATTAATCCGCGTCGGGATGTCGCGAAAGGCGAGGTCGCGGTGCATAAGAGCATTCGCAACCGCCTCACGAATCGCGTAAATATAATAGGCCGAACGCGGACGGACGTGCATACTATCCATTGGAGCCAGCTTTTTCGGTTTGTCCTTTAACAGATCGACATAGCGCAGAATAAAACGCTGGATCGCTTCGAACTGCGACAGCATATTTCCGTGCAGCACAAAACTTTCGATCACCTGAGCATTGCCGTTCTCACCCGAAAACCGAGTAACCGTTACTCCAGAGCGAGGGAATATTTCAGTTATACGTTCGTCTTTGCCGAACAGAACCACCGCAGCGACCGTCGGGAAAAATTCTTCGCCGGTGCCGACCGCCAGCAGCAGGTCTTTCTTTAAGAACTCAGCCGTCTGGTAAAGGTTGATGTTGTGATTGACTTCCTCGAATTGGCTGGCAAAAGTCCACAGCAGCCCGTCGTCAAAATCCTTCTCGTCGCCGTTAAATAGCGGGATGTTTTCATACCCGAGCGGCCTGATCTCGTCCAGCCACATCGACAATTGCTCGCGAGCAACTTCCCTTTTCTCCGCTCCGAAACGCATGTAAAACCTGCCGTCGCGCGTGCGGTACGGACGCTTTCGCGGCTCGACATCGAGCACGACGATACGCTTTCCGCTGTCGAACGCCATCATGTC
>JACMMN010000176.1 GCA_014379075.1 Pyrinomonadaceae bacterium
AAATTATCAAATGCTTCTTCGCTGATGCTACCGTCTGCATTTTTTGTAATGCGGAGCATTCGCTGGTGTATGCCTTCATCCACCGGTATCACCATCTTGCCACCAGCTTTCATCTGATCAATTAATTTTGGTGGAATAAAAGGTGCCGCCGCCGTAATGATCACTTTATCGAATGGCGCATAAGTCGGCAACCCTTCATAACCATCGCCATAAAAAAATTTGAGCTTTGAATATTTGCTTTTGAAAATATAATTCCTTGTTTTTTCAAACAATACTTTTTGTCTTTCAATGGTAAATACCTGTGCCCCTGTTTCAGCCAGCACCGTTGCCTGGTAGATACTGCCTGTACCAATTTCCAGTATCTTTTCATAAGGCTTTACCTGTAAGAGTTGTGTTTGATAAGCGACGGTATAGGGCTGTGAAATTGTTTGGCCCTCTCCTATTGGAAAAGCCCGGTCTTCGTACGCAACATCATCAAATGCTGAATCAAGAAAAAAATGGCGGGGAATTTTATTAATAGCATCGAGTATCCTTTCATCAATAATTCCTTTTTTGCGAATCCCTTCTGTTAACTTTTTCCGAAGTCCTTTGTGCCGGTATGTATCTTCCGTTGGTCTCATAGAGTTGTGAAGATAACGGCTTTGAAAAGGTCATCTACATCCAGCGGCCCAAAGTCCGCCGATTTGAGCTCATCGGCAAACGCCGTCGTCAGATTCAGCGTCGCCGCGGTAAACAATCTGTCTTCGAGGTAGCCGTCGCGGTTGGACTTCGATTTCTCGAGGTCAAAACCCCGGCTTTTCATCGCATCCACAAAGGCTTGATTACCCGTAAACCGGAATGTTCCCGAACCGCGGCCGTTTACAAAAGTACCCTCGCACTCGATAGTTCCCGCTTCGCGAACCAGCCGGAAACTGGCCTTGCCGTTTTGAG
Organism: Pyrinomonadaceae bacterium; assembly: GCA_014379075.1. Taxonomy (GTDB): domain Bacteria; phylum Acidobacteriota; class Blastocatellia; order Pyrinomonadales; family Pyrinomonadaceae; genus OLB17. The sequence continues at coordinate 931 of JACMMN010000176.1, forward strand.
TTTCACCCCGGTTGAGGCCCTGAAGATCTTCGTAAGCAAAGCTGGAGCCGTGCTGATTTCTACCCCCTTTTTCTGTTTTCCTTTCGAATGAGAGGTGAATTTTATCCGATTTCTCCTTTTTCGTTTCCGCCGTCCATTCGCCGGTAACCACCGATTGAGCGACGATCACGTAAGATCCGAATACGATAAAGACCAAAGCAAAATTAAGTAGTCCGATGAGTGAGCTTTTCCGCATGTGTTCCTCCAAATTCCCAGAATGTTTTGTAATATGTGTTTTACAAAATAGGAACACCATTGGGATTAATTTTGTGACAAGAATCTCGTTGGATCCAAATCGAAGCCTGTCCACAAATGGTGAAACCGCCTCATCCGGCCAGTTTTTCAAATGCCTCGCCGCTAATTTTGAAATGGGTCTCGTCCTGATTGCTAACCGCCCCCAGTTTTTCGTAAAAGCGAATCGCCTGAGCATTCCAATCCAGAACCTGAAAATCGATCCTTTCCGCGCCTTGCAGTCTCGCCTCACGGGAGATCATCCTGATAATTGTTTCTCCAACGCCAAAACCGCGATATTTATCGTCGATAAAAATATCTTCCAGATAGACCCCGCACTGGCCGCGAAAACTGGCAAAGCATTTATAAAAAAGCGCATAGGCGATCATTGTGCCGCCATCAAGAGCGACGATACCATTTACGAACGCCCCATCACGAAACATCGCGGCGGACAGCTTGTCAGCGGTTATCTCACAGTATTGGCCAAGCTTTTCGAATTCGGCGAAATCGCGCATCAGGCCCACGATCTCCGGACAATCCTCCTCGGTCGCATTGCGTATCTCTATTCCCATAAAAAAAACTCCGCACCTGTTATCTATTTACCGCGGTACGGAGTTTTGTTCCAATTTCAGCGATCACCAGCGATCACCTTTATGTCTTCCTGCGGGTAACCGTAGACTTTGGCGGTGCCTGAGGCTTCAGCTTCTGTTCCGTCTTCAGATACTCGACGGTATCTTTTACGCTCTGTTTGAATTCCTGGACCTGCTTCGAATCGGTCGACAAGATCGCAACTGTGTCGGCATATTTCTGCATGTAGTTAAGCCCTTCCTGCAACTGCTCCTTGTTGGCGGGCTCGACGGATGTGCCAAGAGCAACAAGCGACAAGCCCAGCGATGCCATCACCTCATTATTATCCGGAGTAGTTTCCAGGACGGATCTGTAAGCTGCTATAGCTTTGTCGAATTCGCCCGAAGCCCGCATGATGTCGCCTAGTGTGACCTTTGCGGCTGTTTTCTTTATCGAATCTGTTTCCGCCACAGTATATTCTTCAACTATCATGGCCGCCTGAGCGGTTTTCGTGGAATCGATGCCGGTGACGGCTTTGAGGCGGTGAACCTCCAGTGCGTTCACATGAAGTTCCAGGATCAAATTCGAACGGGTTTTTTGTTCTGCAGCTTCGGTCGCGGCGGGGGCCGCTTTAATAATTACCATCGCCTGGTCAAACGCTGCCAGTCCCTCGTCAAAATCCTTATTGGCTGTTTCGTATTTGGTTTTCCTCACGGCTGGGTCGGTTGATCTCGCTCCCTCAACATAGCTGTCGAAACCGCGGGCCTTGTGCGCCACTAGCTTGCCGTTTAGCATGACTGGGGTGCTGCCGACAAAATCCGGCACGGCTGCGACGCCTTCAGCAAATTTTGAAATTGCAAGATCGTAATTCTTGGCCTTGAGCGCCTCTACCCCTTCGGTATTCGACTTTCCCGCGACTGCATCGCCTTCCTGAATTTTTTTATTCTTTTCAATTATTAAAGCATTCTTTTTAGCAAGCTCTTCCTGTTCCTTTTTTTGAGCCGCTGACAGATCCCCCTTTGGAGCACTAGCGGCTAACGCCAGCACTTCCCGCACCTCCGCCTCGGTCAGTGTGCGGCCATCGCCTTCCTCAACGATGATAACAATATTATCGCGGCCTCCCTTGACGCCCGGTTCTATTTTGGGCCCGATACCCGCACCACTTACGGCAAGGGCATAGATATGGCCGGGAACAAATCCCACAAAACTAAATTGCCCTTTCTGATTGGTTTTGGTCGGAGGTGCTGTACCTTTCGCCAAATCGGTCCGATAGGCGTCAACAACCGCGTCCGCGACAGGCACAATGGTGCCGTCCGCTTTCTTGAGTTTGACTTCGCCGCGAACCGGTGACGTTTGAGCTGTTACGGTAATTTGCCCGGCAAAAAATACCGCCGCTGATAGAAACACTGTCAAAAAAAGCTTGTTATACATTTGAGGTCCTCCAAGATTATCTGAAACACGCGAACGCTGGTTTAGGATGCGTTGTTACAGCAAAGGGTTCATTGAATTTATCTATTCTAACCTATTTTTGCTGAAATATTGAAGTTTCGATCCACATTTTATTGCAATAGCCCTCAAACCTAAAAATGCCTGTTTGCTCAGCTGTATGGTATCGTAAATTTTCGATATTCGCCTCAAAATCGATTTCTATGCTCAATCACAGGATATATAACTTTAGCTCGGGGCCGGCGGTATTGCCGGTGCCGGTACTGGAGAAGGCACGGGAAGAAATGCTCTCCTATAGGGGTTGCGGAATGAGCGTGATGGAGATCAGCCATCGCTCCTCACAATTCGAGGCGATACTAGAATCGGCGAAGCAAGGCATTCGCGACCTGCTTCAAATACCGAACAACTACCAGATACTATTTCTGCAAGGCGGAGCATCGCTGCAGTTTTCGATGATTCCGATGAATTTCCTCGCCGGCGGCGGATCAGCCGATTACGTGATCACGGGTACCTGGAGCGAGAAGGCGCTCGCTGAGGCGGATCGCTGCGGAAGCACCCGAATAATATCTACAAAGAAGGACGGCGGATACAAAGCGGTTCCGACGCAGGAAGAGTTAAGATTCTCGCCCGATGCGCTCTATGTGCATTACGTATCGAACGAAACGATTCACGGCGTTGAATTCACATACGATCTAGACGGACACGGAACCCCGGTTATCTGTGATGCATCGTCGAACATCCTTTCGAAAGCGATCGATGTTGAAAAATATGCGCTTATCTACGCCGGAGCGCAGAAAAATATCGGCCCAAGCGGTGTCACAGTTGTGATCATTCGCGATGATCTGCTTGAAACCGCGCCGAAGAACCAGCAATCGATCCTGGATTATCGAAACTTCGCGGAACACGGTTCGATGCCGAACACTCCAAATACCTGGGGAATTTACATCATCAGCCTCGTCTGCGATTGGCTGCATGCACAGGGCGGCCTGGCGTCTATGGAAAAAAGGAACAAGGAAAAGGCTGCTCTCCTATACGCCGCCATCGATTCGAGCGACGGATTCTATGCTGGGCACGCCGAGAGACAGGCGCGATCGCAAATGAATGTTACATTTCGGCTGGCTTCCGAGGGTCTTGAAAGGAAGTTTTGCGAGGAAGCCGATGCAAATGGACTTAACGGTCTGAAGGGACATCGCTCAGTCGGCGGGGTACGTGCTTCGATTTACAATGCTTTTCCTAAATCCGGCGTTGAAACACTTGTAGATTTTATGAACGATTTTGCTGCCCGGAATAGCTGAGCCATTAATTTATCTCTTTCAACACGGCGATCAGTTCTTTTTCTTCCGCTCCTGAAACGGTTCGCAGATCGATGAGGACTCTGCCCCCTGCGATCCTGGCCATAACCGGAGGTGTCGACCGGCGCAACCTGGTTTCAAAATCGTTGTCCGAATGTCGTCTATGCGTCAAAGCTACAATGGTAGTGGTCGGTGAAACATCGGGCGCCGCGCCGCCGCCGACGGCGGAATGTCCCGGAACGGATTCAATCGTAATTTCACTTGTTGAATCGAGCACTTCTTCTAATTTCGTTCTAAACGATCGAACTCTCTCCTCCATCATCTCCGCTGAAATTGAGAGCATTTGCAGAACGGGAAGTTCATCGAGCGCGGTGTCGCGGGCATACGCTTCGAGTGTCGCCTCAAGCGCGGCACAAATGATCTTGTCGACACGCAACGCACGATACAGCGGGTCCTTCCTTAATTTCTCGATCGCATCCTTCCGCCCGACTATCAGCCCCGCCTGCGGCCCGCCTAGCAGCTTGTCACCGCTGAAACTTACCAGATCTGCTCCGACCGAGAGCGACCGACCGATTACCGGCTCGTCAATCAAACCAAGATTATCCATCTCCATTATCGCACCGGAACCGGCATCCTCGAACAACAACATCCCGTTTGCGTGTGCCAGCGCCGCAAGGCCGCCGATCGACGGTTTATCGGTGAAGCCGGTTATCCTATAATTCGATGGATGAACCCGCAGAATAAGGGCGGTTCGCTCGCATATTGCTTTTTCGTAGTCGGACAGCCTTGTCCGGTTGGTCGTACCAACCTCTCGCAGGATCGCCCCCGACTGAGTTAAAACATCGGGAATCCGGAAATCGCCGCCGATCTCGACCATCTCACCGCGCGACACCAAAACCTCGCTGCCTTTTGCGAAAACCGATAGGACCAGCAGCGTTGCCGCCGCGCAGTTGTTAACTATCAGGGCACTTTCGGCACCCGTGATGTTTGCTAAAAGTCTTTCCGCGTATGAACCGCGCTTTCCGCGTTTTCCGGTTTCGATATCGTATTCAATGGTGCAATAACCTGACGCATCAAGCATTGCCCGCTTCGCGTTTTCCGAAAGAGGGGCCCGCCCGAGGTTTGTGTGAATAACAACGCCGGTGGCATTTATTACCCGCCGAAGAGACGAGTTTCGTTCAGTTTGCCAGGCATTACCCAATCTCCGCTCAACTTCTTCAAGAAAGAATTCGCGTGTCAGCCCCATGCCTTTGATTTGGGGATCTCGCCCGTTCTTTATCTCACGCCGGACCGATTCCGTCGCTTCCCGGACGAACGAGAGAACGCGCTTTCGGCCTAATGCCGCCGTCACCGCGATCGCGGT
>JACMMN010000177.1 GCA_014379075.1 Pyrinomonadaceae bacterium
GGCTCAGACAACACGTCGAAATAGAGCCGATGTCCTGACGCGGCTTTTCGCCGAGACGCATAATGGACCCTTTACCGAACTTTTTTTCGATCTGCAAAAGTGCCGACTCGATAGCTTTTCCTTTATCCATATAAGTTAATTACCGCCTTTCCACTCATTCTAAAATCCTTAACACAGCAAACACACCCTACCACAGAAGTAGGCGTTTGTGAAATGACGTTGCACAAATGATACGTTCTCTGCTCTCTGGATTACTAAGATTCAACATAAGTTACTCAATAATAGAAATTTACGCAAGGAAAACTTTCGTGCGTTTAGCTGGGGCCACGACGAGAGGAGACCGGCCGGACGCGACAACCGCAAATATTTTGCTCCAACTAACGGTCGGCGAAAATGCTAAAATATACTCCGGGTGCGGGAAAATGCCGGGGGCGTTGATTGACGCCGGATCGATGCATCCAAAACAAATTTCTAAAAGAAGTATTCCCCATGAAAACCACAAGATTTACCGCGTTTTGCTTTTTAGTTCTCGGAATTAATTTTCTGTTCATTCAGCCTGCCTTCGCCAAGGACGAATGGCTGAATGTGCGTTCCAAAAATTTCAACCTCATCGGAAATGCGTCGGACAAGGACATTCGAAAGGTCGCGACCAAACTCGAACAGTTTCGCGAGGCATTTCGGCTTCTTTTCACCGGCAGCAATCTTAGCTCGCCGATTCCGACAAACGTCGTGGTGTTCAAAAGCGATTCCGCCTACAAACCATTTAAGCCTAAGCGGCAGGACGGCAAAACGGATAATTTTATCGCGGGATACTTTCAGCCGGGCGAGGACGTCAATTACATCACGCTTTCGACGGGCGGCGAAGATGCCGAAACGTATGGAACCATCTTTCACGAATACGTTCACTTTATCGTCAATACCAATATTGGCAAGTCGGACGTTCCTCAGTGGTTTAAAGAAGGCCTCGCGGAGTATTACCAGACCTTTGAAATGGAAGGCGACATCAAAGCGAAACTCGGCCTGCCGCAAACCAATCACCTTTTATTGCTTCAACAGAATAAACTCATCCCGCTGAACCAATTTTTTAACATCGGCAACTCGGCGTTAAGCCAGACCGGCGGCCATTCACGAAGTATTTTCTACGCCCAGGCTTGGGCCCTGATCCACTATTTCGTAGCCAATAAGAAAACGGAGGAAATGAGCAAATTTCTTCTTCTTTCGATGAAGAACGTGGCCGAGGAAAAAGCTTTTCAGGATGCTTTTAAACTAAGCTATGCGCAGATGGAAAAGGAGCTTAAGCAGTACGTGGCAAAAGGCAGCTACATGTACACCAACGTTACGTTTTCGAACAAACTTTCGTTCGATCTGGAAATGCAGTCCAAACCGTTGACCGAGGCGGAAACGAACGCATATATGGGCGATCTTCTTTACCATACTAACCGGGCTGACGACGCCGAACCATACCTAAAGACCGCGTTGACGCTCGATCCGGATTCCAGCATGGCGAATACGACGTTGGGTGTGGTGAAAATACGGCAAAGGAAGTTTGACGAAGCCAAGGTCTATCTTGACAAAGCGATCTCCAAAGATCAGAAAAACCACATCGCCTATTACCGATACGCATATCTGCTAAGCCGCGAGGGCCGCGATGAATTCGGCTTTGTAAACTCTTTTCCTGCGGAAAAGACGGCGAAGATGCGGGAGCTTTTGAAAAAGGCGATCCAAATTAATCCGAGCTTTGCCGAAAGTTACGAAATGCTGGCCTTTATCAGTTTGGTGGACAACGACAGGCTCGATGAAGGCGTGGCCGCGATGCAAAAAGCACAGACCCTGCAGCCGGGCAACCAACGTTACGCACTGCGTATTGCCGAACTCTATTCAAGGCAGGAGAAGTACGACCAGGCGGTAGCGATCGCGGAAAAGGTCGCAAAAACCGCCGACGAACCGGAGATCAAAAAGCAGGCCGACAATTTGATGGATCAGGTTCGCCAGCGAAAAGAGATTCTCGCTCTTAACGAAGAATCGCGAAAAAAATACGAAGCGGCCATTGCCGCCGGTGCAAAGGACGGCGGAACAAGGCCGCTGCTCAGGCGCGGCGGGTCGGGCGATAAAATGCCCACGCCTGAGGAAACCGCCAGGGCCGAACAGGAATTCACGGTTCGGGCCATTAACCGGGAGCTGCGAAAAACAGGTGCGGAAGAAATTCGGCTTCTCGGCTACCTTGAGAAAATAAGGTGCCCGGCCGGCACCGTAGTTTATAACGTCAAGGGCGAGGCTGAGTCGTTCATTCTAACCAGCAAGGACTTTCAGGGGTTGAACCTTGCTTCCTACATTACCGACGGCGGCGATGCCGAGGTAGGCTGTGAGGCCAAGGTCGCCGCGATCAAAGCCGTTTTGACATACCGGCCAAAGACGGCCGCAAAGAATGCCAGCCGGGGCGAATTGATATCCGTCGAATTTGTGCCCGCGCATTTCCGCTTTGTCGATGCTGTCAGCGAGGCAGCGGATCAACCCCCACCGTTCACCGAAACGGTCGTGACAACTTCCGTTCCAGAGGGATTCACGCCGCCCGCGAAAACCCAGGACGATTATGAGGGCGAGCGGCGTAACTCAATGATGCAGCACATTAAGGACAGCATACGGAAACCGGCGGCCGGTGAAAAACAGGAATTGGCGCTCATCGAAAAGTCGGAATGCAGCAACAAGGGAATGTTTTTCTACTTTAAAACGCCGACGCAGGTCCTTAAATTGACTAACCCAACCACCGGCAAATTTGAAATGCGTGCCTTTACGCCGGACGTCGAGCATCTTCAGATAGGATGCGGAATGAAGGCCGTAGAAGTCCCGGTGGTTATCACCTACACTGACCTTCCCGACAAGAAATCGAAGTCAAACGGCACTTTGATAGCTCTGGATTTTGTGCCGAAAAGCTTTGCTTTATCGCAATAGCTGCCAACGGGTTACGCTTTAGAAATATTTTGCCCGCGAAATACGCGAATAGACGCGAGTATGCCAGACGAATTGTGCAGCACCTGGTAAATCGGGCTCGAATTAGTCTGTTAATTCGCTCTCATTCGCGTAATTCGCGGGCAAATTCTTAACGCGGAATCCGGTATCAACAGTCCGCGTAGGCCATTCGCTTCAGCGTGTCCGCGTCCAAACAAACACCTCTCCGCAGTGAGCCGGGCCGTGCCCAACCGCGATTTTCCGACGCGCGTTAGAACTAACGAACGGTTTCATTCGTAACAAATCGAAATTGGGTTAGAATAAAGTTTCGGCAACGGACGAGATATGAATTTTGCGAGTGTCATCGGGCAAACGCTCGACGAAAAATA
>JACMMN010000178.1 GCA_014379075.1 Pyrinomonadaceae bacterium
AGCCAGGATCACTTTTGAAATTCCGAATGGATGGAGCCTGTCGTCAACTGAAAAAAAAACTGACGCAAATGTATTGGAGACGAACGACCTTGAAAAAAGCATTGCCGTAGCCGGCAAATTTTTACGGGAGCGGCAAATAAATGCGGGCACTTCCCGAATGAAAATTCTGACCGACGGCGAATGGCTTTTTACCGATACGGAAGCGGCCGAAATGGCTGGTGAAATATTCGAAGAATACGCAAAATTGTTTGGCGGCGAACCGGGCGCGACCGTACAAATTGCAATATTGAAATTTTCGAATCCAGCCCGAACCGGCAATTGGGAGGCCGAAACGCGCGGACGAAATATTACGATCGTTTCCTCGGATATGCCTTTCAAAGCCCAGTCCCTACAGCGTTTGCATGAGCAATTGCGGCATGAGATCTTTCATCTATGGCTGCCCAACGGCGTGAATTTGGGCGGGAATTACGATTGGTTTTTCGAGGGTTTCGCTCTTTACCAGTCACTGAAAACGGGCGTGCTGCTGAACCGTATTTCTTTTGACGATTTTCTCGATACGCTGACGCGGGCGCATAATATGGACAGTTTGCCTGTACAAAGAATTTCGCTGATCGAAGCGTCGAAAAACCGTTGGAGCGGAACTAATACGCAGGTCTATGCCCGCGGAATGCTGGTTGCGTTCCTGTGCGACATAGCTTTGCTTCAAAGATCGAAGGGCAAAATAGCTGTCGCTGACATTTTTAAGCAAGTTTACGATAAACATCGTCCGCCGAATGGAAACGTGGACGGAAACACGGCGATCATCAACATTTTGCAGGCGAATCCGGAGCTAGAGCCTATAATCGATAAATATATAAAAGGCTCACAAAAGGTCGAGTGGCAGGCCGATCTGACGGCGGCCGGGATCGATTCGACCGGCGAAAACGGCCGGACGAACTTAAAGGTACGTGCGAAGCCGAGCGGGCGGCAAAAGGATTTATTGGATAAGTTGGGTTATAATAGCTGGCGAAAACTATCGCCCAAATCCAAATGAACATGAAATTATTAGCCCTTATTATTCTTTTGTCCTTTGCGGGAACCCAGGTTGGCTGCAGTTTGTTCGGAAGCACGGTCGATGACGTTACAAATATTTTCGGGCTTACGGACACGGCGACGGTGATTGCGAAAACCGCGCAGATACGTACATCCTATGCGGTTGTCGCCGCCGATCTTTTGGAAGTCAAACGTGGTGAAAGATTGGATGTGCTGGATCAGGTAGATTTTGAAAAAATACTGTGGTATCGCGTAAGGGCGCGGGACGAAGCCAAGACCGAGGGCTGGATCGAAGCCCAGAATGTGATCACAAGCGAAGTTTTAGAGAAGTCTAAAAAGCTTGCGGAAGAGTTCAAAGACCTGCCGCCGCAGGCCGCGGGGACCCTTCGAGCGGCGTCGAATTTACGGCTCGCTTCGGACATGACACCCGAGAATATTTTATTCAAGCTGGCAAACGGTTCGTCGTTCGAGATCATGGATTGGAAATTCGTTCCGAAGGAAGAAGCTCCGGACGTTGACGACGCGGCGAAAGGCGAAAAGAAAAAAGGAAAACGCACCAGGAACGAAGAGATAGAGGCAGCCCGGGAAGAAGGTGAACCGGAGAAGATAGAAGATAAATACGATATCTGGTA
>JACMMN010000021.1 GCA_014379075.1 Pyrinomonadaceae bacterium
GAGGTCGCCGGGGATCCCGCCGGAGACGCCGATCACGGCTTTTGGAATTTGGGGGTGCGTGAACGCAAAGCGAAAATTTAGGGCGCACGACTGTGAAAATCCGTATAGAAAAATGCGCTGCCGGTCGATCAGGTTTTCGAGAGCGAGCTTATCGATCAGGTCGAGCAGGAATTTATGATGAAGGGCGACGGATTCCTCCGCTTTGTGGTCGGTAAGCCAGCCGAAACCGATGCGGTAGCCATCGTCCGTCTGACGAAAATGCTGGTGCGGCCCCTGAACCGAAGCAATTACGAAATTCTTCGGCGCGACCAGCCTGGCCTCGCGCATCATATACCGTTTATGAGCGCCGTAGCCATGCACGGCTATCAGAAGCGGCGAATTACCCGCGGCGCTTTCCGGAACGAAAAGGTCATAATAAAGCTTGATCTCGGCGGATAAATTCAGATCGGCCTGCAAGTTTTCCTCATTCATAAATGATGCTTATTCAAACAAATTAACCTGAGATAGACAAGGATCGGCGGAAAGAATTATTCTAACCGCTGGCGCGGCAAATCCGCACGTAGTTATGAATAGCTTTTTGCAAGGGCTGGACGAACTGGCCGGGACAGGTCATGAAAACAGGATCGCTCGTTGGCTGCGCAGGGCGGCCTTCGTATTTCTCGTTTTGATGCTCGTTTCGGCACCGCATTCGATAGCCGCGACGCAGACGGCCTGGATCACGGGAATGTTTTTGTGGCTGGTCAGCCTTATTTTCAAGCCGCGTCCTCGTTTTAGAATAACACTGCTTGACGGCGCGCTCTGGGCGTTTTTCTTTTGGTCGGTCGTCACTTCGATATTTTCCTACGATCCCGCAACGTCGGTCGATATGCTGCGCGGTGTGGCCATCTTTCTGATCTTCTATTTTGTCGTTTACAATTTGCGGAGTTTACGGGCGGTTTATTTTGCCGCTTTCACGCTGATAATTTCGTGCATGGTCAATGTCGTTCTAACGCCGGTACAGCGCGTGATCGGACGCGGCGTAGCGATACACGGAATACGGCCGGACAGCCCGCTCGCCAAAGCTACCATCGTAGAAGGCGATGCAATACTGGACGTGAACGGTAAAAAGATCCGCTTCCCCGAAGACATCACCTCCGCGATCGAACAAAACGAGGTCGCCAAGATCCGGGCTTTCCGAAAGGATTTCGATATCCGCGTCGAGGTAAAGCGGGCAGAGATGCTGCCGGGCGAAACAGCAATGGAAAGGCTCGGTTTCGAAAGCTGGACAAGGAATCGCAGTTGGCGTTCGAGCGGGTTTTACGGGCATTACACGACCTATGCGGAAGTTTTGCAGCTGATCGCGTCCCTGACGCTCGGTCTCCTGGTCGCCGGATTTTTTGCCGGACGCGGAAGGCGGGCGAACGAGATCGCGGATTCCGAGCGGGGCAAGCGAGGCGTTTTCGTATTCCTTTTTATCGGCGTGGCCGGAATGTGCCTGGCCCTTTTGCTGACGGTGACGCGGGCGTCGCAGCTTGCATTTTTGATATCGGGTTTTGTGATCTTCGCCGCCGGAGCCAGCCGAAAATGGCTGATCGCGGCGGTTGCCGTCGGCTTGCCGCTGGCCCTGGCCGGACTTTTCATTTTGCAGCAGAGCCGTGATGTCGGCTTTTTCGACTCAAAGGACCTGTCCACTTTGTACCGCGTCACGATGTGGCGCGACGGCGTTCGGCTGTGGTCGGAAAATCCGCGCCACATCGTCCTCGGCGTCGGCATGGATTCGATCAAGACACATTGGCAGGAGTGGAATCTGTTCGACAAAGGCCATTTGCCGATGGGCCATTTTCATTCCACGCCGGTACAGCTTTTGGTCGAACGCGGTCTGCCGGCACTGCTCATCTGGCTTACCATATTGGGTATATATGCCCGTACTTTATGGAAAGCTTTAAAATCGCAAAGCACGGAAAGATCGTGGATATCGACCGGCATCCTGCTCGGCTGCCTCGGCGGTGCGATAGGCTTTTTCACAAGCGGGATCGTGCACTACAACCTGGGCGACCAGGAAGTCGCGATGGTTTTCTTTATATTGATGGGATTTGGCAGCCGAATTGTTGAATCAACATTGGAGCCAACCTTCGAACGCGGTTAATTCTTCACGGCATATGAAAGGTAAACGCATCCGTTTTTAAACGGCCGGCATTCGATCAGCTCGAGGTCGATCTGGCACTTCATCCCGTGAAAGAGCGGAATTCCCGAGCCGAGCAGAACCGGGTGGATATTGAATCCGATCTCGTCGATCACACCTGCTTCGAAAAGATTTCTCGCGAGTTCGCCGCCGCCCATAATGCAAATGTCCTTTCCTTCCTGATCCTTTAGATCGCGGACGACCTCACCGGGATCGTCGGCGGTTATCTCAACGCCGTCGCGGTTTCCGGCCGTCAGCGTCCGTGAAAATACAAAGGTCTTTACATCGCCATACGGATTTTTCGCCTTTTTGCCTTTCGGTTTCGGCATGTCACGCATCGCTACGTCGTATGTTTTTCGGCCCATTACGATGCAATCGACTTTCGGCCAAAATGCGTTCATTATATCCGCGACCTCATCGCCCCATAAAAGCCAATCGACCGCACCGTCTTCGCGGGCAAGGAAATTGTCCAGGCTGCTGGCTCCGCCGAAAACTACTTTTCTCATAGTTCTGCCTCCCATTTTATGCGCGTGATTATAAACGAAAATGCTGCGCCGGAAAGAAAAACTTTTCCGTCCGGCTTTTCGTATTGTGTGTGAATTCAATTTCCGGAGAATACCTAAAATGAACAAATTTTCGCGTGCCGTTCTTTCGTCGCTGCTGGCTTTATCCCTATTTACGGTTTCGCTGCCGAATGCGGTGTATGCACAGACCGCAGCGCCTGCTGCCGCATCCGGCCAATATCAAAAAGAGCTCGCGGTTATAGAAGAAAAGACCGAGGCCAGGCGCAAGGAATTGGGTATTCCCGGAATGTCGCTGGTTATCGTCAAAGACGATCAGATCATTTATCTGAAAGGCCTCGGCTTCAAGGATTTTGAGAAGAAGATCGCAGTTACGCCGGATTCACAGTTTGCGATCGGTTCGGCGACCAAGGCATTTACGGCTCTATCTGTCCTGATGACACAGGACGAGGGCAAACTGACGCTTGACGACAACCCGAAGAAGCTGCTGCCGTATTTCAAAATGTACGACTCGGACGCGGATAAAAACATCACCATTCGCGATCTGCTGTCGCATTCATCGGGCCTCAACCGCACCGATCTGGCAATGATCACCGGGAAGCTCAACCGTGCGGAATTGATCCAGGTATCCGCTCAGGCGAAGCCGACCGCAAAGCTGCGCGAAAAATTTCAATACCAAAACATAATGTTTACGGCGGCGGGCGAGATCGTCGCGAAGGCACAGGGCCAGCCGTGGGAAAAATTCGTCCCCGAACGCATTTTTGCACCGCTCGGAATGAAGAACAGCACAATGTCGATGAAGCAGATGGAGAAAACCAAAGACCATTCCTTCGGCTACAGCTACAATTTCGACACAAAGGAAACACGGAAACTTCCCTTTCGCGATATCGACGAAGTGGCTCCGGCCGGCTCGATAAATTCGAGCGCGAGGGACATGGCCCAGTGGCTGCGGCTGGTTTTGAATGCCGGAACCGTTGACGGCAAACGCCTGGTATCCGAAAAGGGATTTGAGGAATGGCTGAAGCCGCAGACAAAGATCGGCGGCACATCGAGCTACGGGCTTGGATGGTTTTTACAGACCTGGAACGGCATGAAGGTGATACAGCACGGCGGAAATATCGATGGCTTCAATTCGATGGTCGCAATGATCCCGGAGAAAAAGCTCGGCTTTGTGATGCTGACAAATGTTTCGGGTTCACCGCTTGGAAACGAATTGATGCCCATCGTTTGGGAAAACATTTTAGGCGTTGAAAAGCCGAGCGATGCGATCAGGCTTCCGGTCAAAACTATGCAGTTCATGGCCGGGAAATACCGGCTCGAAGCGGCTAAGATGGACATCGAAATAAAGATCGAGAAAGAAGATCTCGTCATGACCGTCCCAGGCCAGCCGCAATACACGCTTGAGAGGACCGGCCCCCGGCAGTTCAAACTGCTTGGAGCTCCCGAAGGCTTTGCCGTCAAATTCACGCCCGAACAGGGCGACGCGACCGAAATGTTTCTGCAGCAGCCACAGGGAAATTACACGCTTCCGCGAATAAGATCCGACGGAGCCGTCGAAGCGAAAGCGGTCGGCGGGGCAAAGGGCCTGATCGGCAGATACGAATCGGAAGCAAACGGTAAAACGGTCGAAGTAAAAGATTTGGAAGGAAAAATTTCGTTAATGATCGATGGCCAGCCGCCTTATGCTCTGGGCGAAAAAACGAAGGACGTGTACAGCCTTTCCCCTTTGCCTGATTCTTACTGGCTGACGGTAAAGCGTGGCGCCGACGGAAAGATCGAAAAGTTCACGGTAACCCAGCCCGAAGGCGAATTCGGGTTCAGGAGTCTCGCGGGAGTGGAAACGAAGGTCACGATGACGGTCGATGAGCTGATGAAGAAATCGATCGAAGCAGCGGGAGGCGAGGCAAACTGGCGCAAACTGAACACAAGGGTTTCGACATTCAGCCTCGATCTTGAGAATCAGGGCGTACAGGGATTCGGTACTTCTTATTCGAAGGCCCCGAACAAAACCTGTACCGAAATGACGATCACCGCCCTCGGTAAAACGATCGCCACCGGTTTCGAATTTTTCGACGGTGCGAATGGCGAAGAGCTTTATTCCTTTGCCCCGGCGGACAAGTACACGGGCAAGCGGCTGGAAGATATAAGGCTCGCAGCCGACTTTTATGCGCCGCTTGATTGGACGGCAAATTACAAAAAGATCGAAATATCGAGCATCGGAAAGGCCGGCGGCGAAGAAGCTTACGTCGTCACCTTCGAGCCGGAAAAGGGTTCGAAATTTACCGAATATTATTCGACAAAAACCTTTTTACTGCTAAAACGCGAAGGTACTATCCCCTCGAGCACAAGCAGCATCAGCATACCTTACAACACCACATTCAGCGATTACCGCGAGATCGACGGAATCAAGCTCGCCTTCAAAACGGTGAACTATACATCCGGAAACGGAAGCGTAGTGACGGTTTTGAAGGACGTAAAACACAACGTGGCAATTGTAGATAGTGTATTCGCTGCCCGGAAGAAGTAGAAATAATAGAACGCGGATCGGGCGGATTTTGCGGATTTTCACGGATCAATCAAGATATTTAGCAAGCCTCTTTTCCGATTTTCGAATATTTTTCGCTTATGTTCGGCCTTTTGCCCAAAGTTGAGCAGAAGCCCAACCTCGATCCGCGTTCTAGTCCTAATGCCTTTCACGCCAGCAGTTTCCATCAGATTCGGTCGATCCGCGTTCTATTCCTAACTCGGATCAACCCCAGCCGTCTGCATTAGATTCGGAGTGAACGCTATTTCGCTGTGATCGAAAACAGCGTCGAGCTCCTTTTCGACGCTGCCGTGGCCGGGAGCTATTCGCTTTATCATCGGTTCGAAGTTTTTGAAATCGTAGAGTTCGTTATCGAGCAGGTGCGAGCCGGTAACATTGGTCAGGGCAGTCATGATCGAGCTGCGGATAAACGGCGTTTCCTTCTCAAGTTCGTTGAGCAAGCGTTTTACGCGGGCGCGTTTGAGATTGGGCTGTGAGCCGCAGAGGTTGCAGGGAATGATCGGGAACTTACGTTCTTCCGAATATTTAATGATCTCTTTTTCCTGGCAATAAGCGAGCGGGCGGATGATCGTGTTGTTGCCGGCGTCGTTTCGCAGGATCGGCGGCATCGCCTTTAGCTGGCCGAC
>JACMMN010000179.1 GCA_014379075.1 Pyrinomonadaceae bacterium
CAGCGAAAATTACAGCGATCTGTCAGCGAAACGCGCAGATCGCGAATTATCCTGTTATGAGCATCGCGTAGAGGCATAGAGCAATGATACATCAAAACGCCTGCCGAGCAGGCGTAATAGTGATAGCAACACGTGGAGCCTTTGGTGAAACGTGTAGTCGTGTGAACAAGAAACCAAAGCCAGTGTAACGGGCGACATAATCTTCTGTCGCCTGTTACACAGGCTTGAAAAAAAGATTCGTATCCTTACCCCAGGTTCTGCTCCGCTCCACCTGAGGCTACAATTATGCCGCTGCTTCGCAGCTCAAGATTTTAAGGCGGCAGCATTGCGTTTTAGACCTGCGAGCTTTGCACGTTTGATCGCGGTGCGTCGAAAACGTTCGGCATAGCTGTCTGGTGTGAGCGATAAAATTTCGTCGAGCGCCATTGAGATTTCGCCATTTCGCGGCTCGAACCTTGTTTCCTCTGTCGGCGTTTCAAAACGGTTCCACGGGCAAACGTCCTGACAGATGTCGCAGCCGTATAGCCAACCGCTTTGATTTGCGGCAACATCAGCCGGCAGATTTTCGTCACGCAGCTCGATGGTCGCGTATGAAATGCATTTTCTCGAATCGACAACATATGGCTCGACAATCGCGTTCGTCGGACACGCGTCAAGACAAGCTGTACAACTGCCGCAATGGTCGGTGACGATTTCCGTGTCGTACTCCAACTCCAAATTCAGTAATATTTCACCGATAAAAAACCACGAGCCGAATTCTTTTGTAATGACGTTCGAATGTTTGCCCATCCAGCCGAGGCCGGCCCGCACCGCCCATGCTTTGTCCATCACCGGAGCAGTATCGACGCAAAGTTTTCCTTCCGCGTTCGGATTTTCCGATCTTATCCAATCCAAAAGCTCTCGCAGCTTTTCCCTGACAACATCGTGATAATCGTCTCCCCATGCATAGCGGGATATTTTTCCTGAATCGGGATCGGACAAGTGTTCGTGCGGCGTATAATAGTTCAGCGCGACCACGATCATCGACTTTGCCGCCGGAAAGATAAGCTTCGGATCGGTTCGCTTTTCCGGTTCGCGTTCCATCCAGGCCATTTCACCGTGAAAATCGTTTTCGAGCCAAGTACGGAGTCGGACAGCTTCATCATCCAGAACTGCTGCCGGGACAATGCCTATCTTGTTAAACCCGATGTCGAGCGCTTTATGTTTAATCCTGTCTGAAAATGGAGACACAAGACAATTATCCGCGAAGTGATAGAAAAAGAAAAAGCTGTTTTGCAGAAGCCCGCGCGTTAGCAAGGACGAAATGAGAATGGCCGCAAAAAGGCACAAAGCGCTCAAAAGAATTTTTTGCGCTTTTGTGCCTTTTTGCGGCTAGATCTCTTTAATCGTCTAGAAATTCAGCTTAAATCCGAACTGGAATTGTCGCGGATCAAAAGCCGATGTCGGCTGGCTGTAATACTTCTTGCCACCCCTTTCGCCAAATGAGTTCACGACCGAGTAGAACGGGTTGCCGCCTGCCTCGTTGAACCGGTTGAAAAGGTTGAACACCTCACCGATCAGATCGAGACTAACCCGCTCGCCAAAGCGGACCTTTCGGGCGATGCGCATATCGACCGAAAAATATCCATGCGTAATACCCATATTACGGCCGAGATTGCCGTTTAACGGAAAAACGCCCTGGAAGCAGTTAGCATCAACCGCTGTCTGGCACAAACTTCCATCCGCGCGAACGGTCGGACGCTCGTTGGTGCTTTGAAAATCTCCGTTCGCATCGCCCGGGGCGATTATATTGAACGGCCGGCCCGACGCTATTTCGATGATCGGCGCAACCGTGAAATCACTGAAAAACCGCTTTACGCCGCCATCAGATCTCCATCCGTCCGGCGAACCGAGCACGCCGCTGAGAACGAACCGGTGCCGCTGGTCGAACAGCGAATCCGAACGCTCAGCACGGAAATTCGTATTGTCCTGCGGTTTCAAAAGCGTTTGCAGGTCTGACGAATCGTCGATCGAATGCGACCATGTGTACGTCGCAAAGAATTGAATATTATTCGAAAACCGCTTTTTCAGTTCCAGATTCAATGCGTTGTACGACGAATAGCCGTCCGATAATTGAGCGTTCACATCAGAATATGGATTGATCGGGCCGGGGGCACGAACGCTTCCCGCTATTGCGGCATCAAAAGCCGCTTTGTTTACAAGACCGCCTGTTGCGGACGCGACGAAGAAATAATTCGGTCCGAGTTTACGGAAAAAATCTGCCGCAATGCCGGAAACGACGGTTTGGCCAAGTCCATTTCGCCCAACTAGCCCGGGGATAACCACCGTGTATCCAGGCGGGCATAAAGCAGGATTTGCACAGGATGTGGGCAGCGGGAAAAATGCGGCTTCAGCAAGACTTCTCGGTGCCCGCCCGGCGAAACGCCGAAAGTTTTCTACCAGGGCGTCAGTATTGACCGTATTGACATCCTGCGGATGGGCGAGTTTTCGGGCGTTGACTAGAATGTAATTCGCCGAAAATGCCATGTCTTTTCCGATCATTTGTTCAATGCCGAGATTGGCCTGGAACGCCTCGGGATATTCGAAGTCCTTACCGACATGCAAGGTAAACGGCAGGATCGGCCCGAATCCGGTAAAGTTTGCGGAATCGAAGCGCTGAAAACCGTACTGATAGATCGATGATGGAGCAATCGACGGCGTGACGGCCGTGCCGCATATAGCCGGATTTGATCCCTGAACGCCGCAAACAGTTCCGTGAAAAACCTGAAAGGCGTTGAACAGTCCGGTTGGCGATGGGCCTCCGATCGGAAGTAGTGTCGCCTGCTGCTGCTGCGAACCGTCGGCGATATCAGAGTTGAATGCCACTGCGAGCAGGGGATGATCGTAGAACAATCCTCCTGCGGCCCGCAATACGGTTTTGCCGTTGCCCCAGATATCCCAGGCGACCCCCGCTCGAGGCGCAAAATTATTTCCGTCACGCGGAAAGCCCTGCGTGACATTCAATGCATCCTGTGCCGTTTGAATATCCGAGGCAGACAAGGTTATTCCGGTCAGTGGATCAGTGAACGGACTTGGCGCGAATTGCTCTGTGAATTCATAATCGTACCGAAGGCCATAATTCACCGTAACGTTCCTGAATATCTTCCACGTATCCTGAACAAAGAATGCGATCGGTTTATTCTTTATCGCGCTGTTCGGGTTGCCGAAACCCTGAATGAATACACTTGGGAATCCGAGGCCGTAGGTTTGGTTTGGAGTGAATGCTGGGCATCTCGGAACACCGACGGGAAGGGTTGCCGCGTCGCATCCGGTAACAAGCGAACCGCCCGTCTGCTGGCCAAAGTTAAACAAAGCCGGGAAATTCAATTCAAAGCTCGCCTTGATATCGATAAAATTGAAATCGGCGCCGAATTTTATAGTATGATCGCCCTTCGCCCATGTCATGTTATCGCGAATCTGGTACCTATTTTCGGTACGGTCTACCGGCGAAAACGGATTCGAGCCGATGAAGCCGGTTCCGGCGATCTGATGAGCGACGCTTGGCACCTGTGAATCGAAGGTAGCCTTGCGTCGTCCGAAATTAAAGTAAGCTTCGTTTATCAAATTCCTTGGCAAAACGCTGGAAAGCGAAACTCCGAAGGATGTGTCCTTCAAATCCTGGATGCCGGTTCGCGAATAATCGTTCTGGCCGAGTGTCTGATTTTGCGATTCGTCCTGAATTCCGTTGATAGTGCTCGGGTTGTAACCAAAACGAGCCGAGAGCTGATGGTTCTGTGCGAGGAGATGATCGACGCGGAGCGACGTGAAAGTGGTCGATTCGGAAATAGGAAAGATGCGTCTCAATTGGGAAAGCGGCCGGAATGCGACCAATTCTCCGTTGGCATTCCTCGTCAAAGGTACAGGAGCGCCCGATAAAATAAACCGGCCGCCGATAGGCTGGCCTTGAGGAACTCCCAAGCCTGGGAGAAAGTTTATCAGCGTGCTTTGCCCGTTCAACGCAGTTTGTGCACCCGCCGACGCCAAATGGGCGTAAGCCAATCCAGCGGACGGACTGATCGGCAGAATGGCCTGAATATAAGCTGCCTGTTCAGCGGTCAGGCCTGTAAAAGTTTGAGCGATGGGAAGGAAAGGAGCACCGATTGTTACGCTCGCAGTTTGCGGGCCGATGATATCGCTGGTAAAAAAACCCGATTCCTGCCGTCGCCGCTGCTCGAACGACCCGAAAAAGAATGTCTTTTCTTTAATGATCGGTCCGCCGAAAGTCGCACCGTATTGGACGCGGGTGTAAGGCGGGCGTTTTTCCGGGTCGCCATCGATGACTGGGGCGAAGGCGTTGCGGGCCTGTATGCTCTTGTCGCGAATAAAGCCGAAGACGTTTCCGGTAAACTCGTTTGTTCCGCTTTTAGTGACGACGTTAACGATGCCGCCTGTGGCGCGGCCGAATTCGGGCAGGTAAGAGTTAGTCGTTACCTGATATTCCTGAACGGCTTCCTGCGAAACGGTGGAGCGGGCGGCGTTGATCGAATTATCCGTAAAATCGGCTCCGTCGACTTGAACTAAAGTCGAGCGTCCACGCTGGCCGCCGATATTGAGTCCCGATGTCGGAGCCGGCCCAACCGGGCGTCCGTTGTCGCGGCCCACAGTCGAAATGGTCAATGCAAAACCGGTTGCGCTTCTTTCATTGATCGGCAGATTCTCAATTCTGGTTTGATCGATCGTTGTCGAAACAGTGGTCTTCGCGGTTTCGATCAATTCGACTGATTCGCCGGAGACATTTACTACTGCGTCCTGTGCTCCGATCTCCATATTTACATTGAGCTGGGCGCTTTGGCCGACCGTTAGCGTAACGGGTGAGATGACTACTTTTTTGAAAGTAGCCGCTTCGGACGCTATTTCATATTCCCCTGGCGGCAATGCGATCAGCCGGTAGGTGCCATCGTTACCCGTCGTTACGGACCGCGTGATGCCCGTTCCGTTATTTTTCGCGGTGACGGTCGCACCGGCTACGACCGCGCCATTCGGATCAACGACCGTTCCGGTGAGATCCGCAGCGGTTGCCTGAGCCTGTGCCAGAGCGGCTCCCGCTCCCAAAAGCGTGATAATTACCAACAGCAAGAATTTCTCGACACATGCGGAAATTCCATGAGTAACTGCTACCATTATTTTTTTTCTCCTTCGGTGATGAACTTTTATTAAACAGTTATCAGGTGGCGGGGACTAAGAAAATATCGTTGGAGACCCACACTTTACTAACTACAAATTTTAGCTTTGCCTGACGGACTGTTTTATAAGATAGATTGCTTTGATGGTTTTATAGCAAAATCGGCATTAAGGCAAGGGTAAATGTAAGACTTTTGTAATTTTACGATTATTTCCCTACAGTCTTAAACCTACCGGGTCGCTCGGGCCAGAAACTTCCGTGAAATTCCGCTGACATCTAGAATCGAAATGGCCGTTTTAGCAAAAAAAGGCATAAACGCGAACCGCCTTAAGAGCGACGAAACGAGCAAACGCCGGGCAAATGTTTGCTTATGCAGCCGCTTATATTCCGTCGAAAGTGTTTCGAACGACAAGTTGTGAAGGGCTACGCAACCCGCGAGTATTCGGGCGCTTTCCAAAGCCATTAACATTCCGCCGCCGGTAAACGGATCGATAAACGCCGCTGAATCTCCAACGGCAAGAATGCCGGGCGCAGGTGACAGATTCTTAAGGCCGAAAGAATCGACAGAAACTGCAAGGTATTTTGCCGACGGCAAAGAATCCTTCATCGTCTCGAAGGCACGCTTATTCTTGTATATGACTTCTTCAACCAGTTTATCGGTATTCCCGCTGAACTCACGCACGACTGAGGATCTTACGAGGAAGCAATGATTAGCGAGCCCGTCTTCGATAGGGCTTAATCCGCCATAACCGTCGCGAAAAGAGTAGATCTCGCACCGGCCTTTTTCAATATGGACATTTTGCAAGTGACTTTTGAAGCCGATATAAGCGTTCCGGTTCGGTGTAGGAATTTGATTCAAATAACCCGCATTCTTTTGAACAAGTTTTGAAACGATCCGGGACCGGCCGGTCGCGTCGATGATCAGGCCTGTCTCTATTTCTGCACTCGTGCCATCGCTATTTCGGATCTTTAATACCCACTGACTCGGAGAGTTGCGGGATAAACCAACCGCGGCAGTCTCTCCTAAGACTTCCACTCCCAGTTGCTTTGCTCGTTCGAGCAGTTTCCAATCCATCCGCTCCCGGCTCAAACTTAAAGCGAATTCGCC
>JACMMN010000180.1 GCA_014379075.1 Pyrinomonadaceae bacterium
GGACTTCGTCGAGTGATGATTTTTTTACGGGAACGCGGGCGGCGGCGTTTGGCGGGACGACGACGATCATTGATTTTGCGGTGCAGACGAAAGGTGAATCAATGACTGCGGGCGTAGATGCGTGGCACAAAAAGGCTGAAGGCAAGACGGCGATCGACTACGGTTTTCATCTCATCACAACCGAGTTCGAGGACGGTGATGAGAAAGAGATGTATAAGTTGATGGATGAAGGCATCACGAGCTTTAAGCTTTTTATGGCTTATCCGGGCGTGTTTTTGGCGGATGACGCGACAATCTTTCGTGCAATGAGCGCGGCGGGGAATCGCGGCGGGTTGATCTGCATGCACGCCGAGAATGGCATTGTCATCAATGAGATCATTAAACGATTTCTCAAAGACGGCCGAACCGCTCCGAAATACCACGCTCTGACGCGGCCAACAATTGCCGAGGCCGAGGGCGTTCATCGTGCAATCGCCATTGCCGAGATGGCCGAATCGCCGGTTTATATTGTCCATCTATCATGTACCGACGCGCTCAATAAGGTAAGGGAAGCGAGAGATCGCGGCATCCCGGCGTTTGCCGAAACGTGCCCGCAATATCTTTTCCACTCAATCGAAGATTACGGTGACGGATGGGATGGCGCAAAATATGTGATGACGCCGCCGCTGCGTGAAAAACATAATCAAGCCGAGCTTTGGAAGGGCCTGAAAATGGACGACCTGCACGTGATCTCGACCGACCATTGCCCGTTCTGCATGAAGGAGCAAAAGGAACTCGGCGTAAACGATTTCACAAAAATCCCAAACGGAGCTCCGGGCGTCGAAAACCGCATGTCGCTGATCTACAACGGCGGTGTCGTCGAAAACAGAATCTCGCTCAACCGCTTCGTCGAACTCACCTCGACCGCCGCTGCCAAAATGTTCGGCCTTTTCCCGAAAAAGGGAACAATAGCCATCGGTTCCGACGCCGATATTGTTATCTTCGATCCGCAAAAAGAACATACCTTCGGCGTCGAAAATGAGCATATGAACGTCGATTATTCTTCCTACGAAGGCTGGAAGGTAAAAGGGAAAGTCGAAACCGTCCTCTCACGCGGCCGCGTCATCATCGAAAACGGCGAACACACCGGAAAACAAGGCGACGGGCATTTCCTAAAGCGCGGAACTTGTGTGAATATCTAGCTGAATTTTAGAAATCTCCCACCACATCAGCCGTTATGAAACGATGCCCTGAATGCAAGCGGGATTATTACGACGATACGCTGCTCTACTGTCTCGACGACGGCTCACGGCTTCTTGAAGGGCCCGCTTCGGATGAAGCAGTCACGGCGATTTTCGCCTCAACAGATCAAAATGAACAGGAAATAAACGCCAGCGGCGTGACTGCAATTCTATCGCCCGGAACTCATCGAGGACGATTCTCCCGTAACAAATCCTTTTTTTACATTTTCGCTGCGGTCGTTTTGCTTCCTGTCGGCATTATCGCCGTTTATACTTACGTGTTTTCTGTTAATCGGCAAACCCAGTATGCTGACATCGTCGTCGCGGATGACGAATCAAAGCATTACTGGGAGATGCAACAAATCGAGCAGATTCAATTTATTTCTCAGCGGGCTCAGCATGTACAGAAGCTGATTGGCGATGAAGAAAGCTATCTTGATGAAGAGGCGTTGATCGTAATTAAAGAACAGATCGACGATTATGTCGAGGAGAAAGATAGCTTGTCGCAGAAGCCTTTTGAAGAAGGTTTACGGGCCATTTATGGTCGTGCAAGCCAATTTGCGCCACTCGTCGCTCGCTCATACGAATCGCAGAAGGTTCCCGTGGCGCTTGGTCTTTATCAGGCAATGATTGAATCAGAATACCACGATTGCCTGAATCTAACCGAGCATCCAAGAGCTCCGGTCGGCTTGTTTCAGTTTTCCCGGAAGACCGCCGAGGCGTATGACCTTAAACCAGCCGATTATTGCGACGTGCAGAAACAATGCGTCGCAGCGGCAAGGCACATGTCCGACCTGATAAGCGATTTTGGGTCGGAGAAGTCGAGCTGGACCCTGGCGCTTCTCAGTTTCAATCAGGGACCGAAGGACGTCCGCGATTACCTGCGCCAATTGCGCGGACGCGGCATTATGGAACGAAGCTATTGGACAATTCTCAGGCATCAGAAAGACCTGCAATCGCCGATGACCGACGAAGCCAACAGATACGTACCGCGTTTTTTCGCGGCGGCAATTATAGGTGAAACTCCAGCGGTGTTTGATCTTTCAACACCGCCGCTTACGACGCTGCGCTGATTGCGACACAGAACAATATATTATGAAACGATGCCCCGAATGCAGGCGGGATTACTACGACGACACGCTGGGTTTTTGTCTTGACGATGGCTCACGGCTTGTCGATGGTCCCGCGAGTGCTGAGTCGGCAACCGCGATATTTCCAGCGGTTGGCCTCGCTGATGGATCCCCCACGGCTATTCTGTCAAAGCCACCAGCGACAATCGATCATGCCGACCCGGCAACATCTGCTTCGAGTGCCGAGTATCTTTTCAGCGAGATCAAGCGGCATAAAAGAATTATCGGCACTGCAACTCTTGCCCTTCTGATTGCTGTAGGCGGTATCGGTTTCGCGGTCTATAAATGGGGTTGGACGGGCAAACCCGCTGCATCCTCCGCGCCGTTTCAGACGATGAAGATCGAGCGGCTTACGTCGAACGGTAAAGCGACGGATGCCGTCATCTCGCCGGATGGCAGGCAGGTTGTCTATGTGCTCGACGACGGCGGGCAGCGGAGCCTCTGGCTGCGGCAGGTTGCGACGATGACGGACGTGCAACTTCGGGAGCCGGATAAAAGCGTTTTTTACTGGAGTTTGACCATTTCCCGCGATGGTGATTTTCTTTACTACGTCTATGGCGGTACATCCATTCGGAACCGCATCCTGTATCAAATGCCGCTTCTCGGCGGCAGCCCGAAAAAGATCGTTGAAGACATTGGAAGCCCGATAGGACTTTCGCCGGACGGCAAACAAATGGCTTTCGTGCGGACCCGAGATAAAGAAAGCGTGATAATGATCGCAAATGCCGACGGAAGCGGAGAGCGCGAGATCGCCAAGCGACCGGGTAATCGGTCATTCGGAAACTTCTTTGCCGGTGGAATAGCATGGTCGGCTGACGCAAAGAAGATCATCTCAGTTTCCGATGTGCGCGATTCCGAAGGCAGGTATCACAACATCGTGGAAATATCCATCGAAGACGGGACGGAGCGTATTATTAGCCCGCATAGATGGCATGAGATCCGACGTCTGGTTATCCTTGCGGACGGCAGCGGCCTCTTGTTCAGCGCGGCGGAAAAGGCATCGGAAAATCGCTCGAAGCAATTGTGGTATCTGCCGTATCCGGAGGGAGAAGCTCGAAAAATTACAAATGATCTTAATCATTACACGGATCTCAGCCTGAACGCCGATTCGAGCGCATTGGTTACGGTTCAGGAGGATGTAAATACAAGCATTTGGACTGCTCCGGACGGCGACGCTGTCCGCACCGTACAGCTTTCTTCAGTGTCAGGCAAACTGGATGGTTGGGACGGCGTTACATTTACACCGGACGGCAAGATCGTTTACACGTCTATGGCGGGCGGTAATGATGGCATCTGGATAATGGACGCCGATGGACGGAATCGTAAACGCCTCACCTCTCCCGAGACCGTGGCTTTCTACCCTTCGGTCACAGTGGATGGGCGTTTCATTTTCTATAACGTAGAGGTCGGACGCATCCGTAGGATTTGGCGAATGGACGTCGACGGAGGCAACCAGAAGGAAATGTTTGCCGGAAGTAATCCGCAAACCGCAGCCGGACTTATGGTTTACGCAGATAGAGCGGCCTTCTGGAAAGTTTCGGTTGACGGCGGCGAGCCTATCAAAATTACCGAAGAGCCCCGTCTGTCACGATGCGCAGTCTCGCCGGACGGAAAGTTTCTCGCCTGTCAATTTGACCCTCCGGATACAGATGCGAGCATAAAACTTTTTTCGGTCGATACCGGCGAATTACTAAAAGAGTTCAAGGTGAAGCTGGAACTGCCTGCCCGCATCCGCTGGGCGCCCGACGGACGATTCATAACTTACGTTTCGCGCCTCGATGGCTTGAGAGATATTTGGAGCCAGCCGATCGAAGGCGGCGAACCCAAAAAGCTGACGAACTTCAAAGCCGATCAAATATTTTCGTTTAATTGGTCCCGCGATAATAATCTCGTTATCTCACACGGCACCGCCACCTCCGATGTCGTCTTGATCCGGAATACCAAACAATGACTATGAATGCTCGACTTGCTGAAAGGGAACTAAAGACCAGGTTTGGAACATCTACGGAGATCCTTTATTACGATGGACAGTCGGAATCGATAGCGCTTGTTATGGGAAATGTGGAATCGGAAGAAAATGTACTCTGCCGAATTCATTCAAGCTGTATTTCCGCACACGTCTTCAACAGCATCGAATGCGACTGCCGCCAAGAGATGGAAATTTCGCAGGCGATGATCGAGAAGGAAGGAAAAGGCGTTATCATCTGGCTTGACCAGGAGGGCAAGGGAAATGGACATCTTGCTTTGATGGAAAGCATTAAATTCAAGAAGCAAGGTTTCAGCCAAGGCGAGGCATACGAAAAAGCTGGTTATAGAGCAGATGCAAGAAGTTTTCGCCCGGCGGCTGAGATTTTGGCTGAATTAGAGGTTAAATCAGTTATTTTACTGACAAACAATCCCGAAAAAGCTGAGGATTTGCGGCGGGCGTCGATAGCCGTTTCCTATACAAAACAGATTATTCTGGCAGAAGCCTGACCGTAAGGAAGGCTTTACTTTGGGAGTAGACACTTGGCAATTGCAGTAGGCAGTTAAAGAATCGCTTTACTGCTTTCCGCCAGCTGCTTACTTGCCAACTTCGTCGTAGCCCTTCCTTATGGTCAGACTTCTGCCTAGCTTCATTTTTACTATGACAATTTTTTCGGACAAAGAACTTTCTCAAAAACTCGAACGAACCGAAGCGCGTTCGAATGCGGATTTCGTTGAAACGCGGGCACGGCTGTCTCCCGAAAGCGGAGCCGAGTGGATAGAAGTTGCGGGAGCCTGTGCGATGTTTGACGGCATCGAATCGCCATTGACGCAGACATTCGGGCTTGGCCTGTTTGATGAGATAAACGATGCCGAGATTAATCGGCTCGAAGAATTTTTCAAGAAACACGACGCACCCGTTTTTCACGAGGTTAGCCCGATGGCCGATCCGCCGCTGATCGAATTGCTCAACCGACGTGGATATCAGCCGGTGGAATTAACGAGCGTCATGTTTCGAACTTTGGCCGAGGAAAATCTGCCTTTCCGGCCAAATTTGCAGATCACGACACGAGTGATTGAAAATAACGAAGTGGACATTTGGGCAAAAACCGCCGCAGACGGCTGGAGCACGGAAATGCCGGGCATGGGCGATTTTATGTTTGCATTTTGCCGAATCGGAGCGCAGTGCGCCAATGCATTTCCGTATATTGCGGAATTGGATGGGAAACCGATCTCGACCGGAGCGCTATTAATTTATGACGATATTGCGCTGCTCGCCGGTGCGAGCACGATTCCCGAAGGCCGGAAACAAGGCGCCCAAAGCGCACTGCTCGCCTCGCGGTTGCGTCACGCGGCGGAAAACGGCTGCAAAATTGCGATGATGTGCGCCGCACCCGGCAGCCAATCGCAAAAGAACGCACAGAAGAACGGTTTTCAAATAGCTTACACCCGAATTAAATGGCAATTGAAACCATAAAATGGAAACAACAACCACGAAAAACGATTTTGAAGAACTGCATGAAGACGTTTCCGCAAGCCCTTTGTGGAATAAAGATTTGGCGCCGACAACTATAAAAGAACGCACGTGGTCCACATGGAACATCGCCGCGCTTTGGATCGGGATGAGCGTTGTCATTACAACGTATACGCTCGCTGGTGGTTTTATTGAAGCGGGAATGAACTGGTGGCAGGCGATGGTCACGATCCTGCTCGGAAACTGCATTGTGCTGATTCCGATGATCCTGAACGCTCATGCCGGAACGAAATACGGGGTTTCGTTCCCGGTTCTGGCCCGTGCTTCATTTGGAACTTATGGCGCGAATATTCCGGCGATTTTGCGGGCGATAGTGGCCTGTGGCTGGTTCGGTATCCAAACGTGGATTGGCGGGACGGCGATTGATGCATTGTTCGGAGCGCTTTGGGGCGGTTGGGTGGAAATTTTCGGTGGGGAGATAATCGGCGGTGTGGCCTTGCATACTTGGCTGGCGTTTTTTCTATTCTGGTTTGTCCAGTTCGTAATTATTTTAAAGGGAATCGAGGGCATTAAATATCTCGAATCGTGGTCCGCTCCGGTACTGCTGCTCGGCGGGTTAGTGATGCTTGTTTGGGCGACTTCGAATGCGGGCGGCATCGGCAATGTTTTGTCGGAATCGGCGGTTCTGCAAAAACAGACGAATGATTTTTGGACGATATTTCCGGGCGCTTTGACCGCATCGGTCGGTTACTGGGCAACTTTAAGTTTAAACATTCCGGATTTTACCCGTTACGCAAAATCCCAAAGATCGCAGATGCTCGGACAGGCCTTGGGACTGCCGCTGACGATGACGGCTTTTGCGTTTATCGGCGTCGCGGTGACGAGTGCGACAGTTATCATTTACGGCGAGGCCATTCCCGATCCGGTGAAATTGATCCAGAAATTCGACAGTATATTCGTGATCTTATTCGCGATGATCGTTATCTTTATTGCACAGCTCACGACCAATATGGCGGCAAACGTCGTGTCGCCTTCCAACGATTTTTCGAACCTCAGCCCGAAGCGCATATCTTATGTCACCGGCGGCCTGATCACGGCATTGATCGGAATTTTAATGATGCCGTGGCAATTGATGTCGTCGATGGGAGCGTATATTTTTACCTGGCTGATCGGATATTCCGGCCTGATGGGAGCGATCGGCGGTATAATGATCTGCGATTATTTTTTGATTCGCGGGATGAAACTGCAGCTCGCGGAATTGTTTAAAACTGACGGCATTTATTCGTACAATAGTGGTTTCAACTGGCGGGCGATTGCCGCACTTGCAATCGCGATTGCACCCGTTGTTCCCGGATTTATAAAGGCTGCTTCGACGCCGGGCGGACAGGTCGCGAATCCCGATTTTTTCGACACAATTTATGTTTACGCGTGGTTCGTCACTTTCGGTATCGGATTTATATTGTATTATGGATTCTCGCGGGTATTTCCACCTAAAATTAGATAAGCCACGAATTACTCAAATTTCACTAATAAAATACAAAAATCATTCGTGCCATTAGTGTAATTTGTGGCTAAAACATTATGTCAAGAATAATTAAATGCGGCCTGATACAGGCCCACAACGTCGCTCCTGCCGATGCATCCATCGACGAAATTAAAAAGGCGAACATCGACAATCAAATGAAATTGGTTGAAGACGCGGCCAAACAAGGCGTGCAGATTCTGTGTTTCCAGGAGATTTTCACCACGCCTTATTTCTGCGCCGAACAGCAGACACGCTGGTACGAAGCCGTCGAAAAAGTTCCCGACGGACCGACCGTAAAACTGATGCAGGAGATTGCTAAACAGCACGGAATGGTGCTGATCGTGCCGATCTACGAGGAAGAAATTTCCGGCGTGTATTACAATACCGCTGCCGTTATTGACGCGGATGGCAAATACCTCGGCAAATACCGTAAGACGCACATCCCGCATGTCGCTCCTGGCTTTTGGGAGAAATTTTATTTTCGTCCCGGTAATCTCGGCTATCCATGTTTCGATACGGCTTATGCGCGGATCGGCGTTTATATTTGCTACGACCGGCATTTTCCCGAAGGAGCGAGATGCCTCGGATTGAACGGAGCCGAAATTATCTTTAATCCTTCCGCAACCGTCGCGGGCCTCTCCGAATATCTCTGGAAGCTCGAACAGCCCGCACACGCCGTCGCCAACGGTTATTTCGTCGGTGCGATCAACCGCGTCGGTATGGAAGCACCGTGGAACATCGGCGAATTCTACGGCCAAAGCTATTTCTGCGATCCCCGCGGCCAAATGCTCGCCGTCGGCAGTCGAGACCAGGACGAACTAATAGTTGCCGACCTCGACATGGACGTGATCCGCGAAGTGCGAAACACCTGGCAGTTTTTCAGAGATCGTAGGCCTGATGCATATGGCCAAATCGTCGCTGACTAAAAGGCAGAAACACGACCGGTAGGAAGTGTGTCAGCGTCTGCGGCCTATAAATGCAAAACGGCCATTGGAATAGATTAAAAGAACACACTCGCTGCCCGTCGTGTTTCCGCATTTGATGCTTATGTCGAATAATTATTGCTCTCCACTCGATATTACCCAAATCGAGCAAAACTTTGCGGAGATAAATCCCGCGCTCACGGCTGCCGAGGCGATGCATGAAGCGAACCGCTGCCTTTATTGTTACGACGCTCCTTGCATTCACGCGTGTCCGACGCACATCGATGTGCCTTCGTTTATCAAGAAGATCGCGACCGGAAATCTGCAAGGATCGGCCCGGGTGATCTTTGATGCGAATCCAATCGGGGCGACCTGCGCGCGCGTTTGTCCGGTCGAGGTTTTGTGCGAAGGGGCGTGCGTCGAGAAAACGCTGCTGCAAAAGCCGATCGAGATCGGCAGGCTGCAGCGATATGCCACCGATTACGCGATGGAAATAGGAACTCCGGTTTTTGAAAAAGGCGAGCCGAACGGTAAATCAATCGGCATTGTCGGCTCCGGCCCGGCGGGGCTGTCGTGTGCCGCCTATCTTGCACGCCTTGGTTACGATGTAACGGTTTATGAACGTCGTGCGTTAGCGGGCGGCCTCGATACTTACTGCATGGCGGAATATAAAATGCCGCAAAGCGTGTCGGTCGCCGAAGCCGAGCACATCGCCAGACTTGGCGTAAAATTCCTGCTGAACACCGCAATAATTAAGGGCGGCGATGACGAACTCGATATTGTAGGCGACATCAACAAAGTGAGTTTCGACCTGCTGACCGAATGGCACGACGCGATCTTTCTCGGCGTCGGGCTCGGAGCAACCAACAAACTGAATATTCCCGGCGAAGATCTCGACGGCGTTTACGACGCGCTCGATTTTATCGAACGGATAAAAACCCGCGACTGGAAATCGGTTCCGCTCGGCAAAACTGTCGCCGTCATCGGTGCCGGAAACACAGCTATCGATGCCGTTACGCAGGCAAAACGGTTGGGCGCGGAAAAGGTGATAATGGTGTACCGCCGCACCGAAAAAGACATTTCGGCTTACGATTACGAATACGAACTAGCCAAGAAAGACGGCGTCGAATTCGTCTGGCAGGCCGCACCGATAGGCATCTTGTCCGATTCGGATTACACGAACGTCACCGGCCTCCAATGCGAAAAAACCGACGGCAGCCTGACGCTTTTCGACATCCCGTGCGACATGGTAATAAAAGCCGTCGGCCAAACAAAGATGCGCTCCTTCTTCGAATCGGTTGCCGGAGTTGCGGTCGATGAAAAAGGCCGCGTAGCCGTCAACGAACTTATGCAAACCTCAAACCCAAAGATCTTCGCCGGCGGCGACTGCGCAAACGGCGGAGCCGAAGCAGTCGATGCCGCCCAAATGGGCAAGCTCGCTGCGCAGGGAATCCATCAATCTTTGACCGGTAAAAAAGTTTTGTTTGCGGGTGCAAACATTTGATTACTCGGCTCTCGATTAAAAATGTTGGAGCCGCTAAAAGGATTTGAATCGTCGATAACCACCAAAAAAATCTTGACTTAATCCATTCAAAGTAGTAATTAAGTGATACAGTTTGCAAAAAACAACGTAAGCAAGAACCTCTCTCCGATAATTCCCAGGCCAAAAGCTGGATAATAATTTCAATTAAAGTGCGACCTATGGATATTGTTGTAGGTGAGATCTAACATCATTCGATTTCAGATTCTTTTCGAATATGGAATTTGACTTTGCAATCGGGCGTAACAAGCAGTGCGATGAAGCCGCCGGGGAGATATAAGTATGATAGTCTGTTCGCTTTGTCATCGGTGTTACGATGACTCAGTTGTTTCGTGTACCGAAGCAAATCATCCGGTTCTCTCCGAAACGCGATACGGAAGCCGTGAATTGGTTCCCGGATTTCGCCTGGACTATTTGCTGGAGTCGTTCTTGAATGGCGACATTTACCGAGCCAGTCAAACAGGCAGCGGCCGGTCCTCTCTGATCAAAATTCTCTCCGTAAATGGAAAAGACAGCCAACAATTCCTGCGAGAGGCACGACTTGTTGCCTCTCTTTTTCACCCAAATGTCGTGGATGTTTACGAAGCTGGTTCTTTAGAAAGCGGCGAAGTTTTTGTCGCTGCGGAAGAGCCTGACGGTAAATCGCTGCGCGATCTTTTGAATA
Organism: Pyrinomonadaceae bacterium; assembly: GCA_014379075.1. Taxonomy (GTDB): domain Bacteria; phylum Acidobacteriota; class Blastocatellia; order Pyrinomonadales; family Pyrinomonadaceae; genus OLB17. The sequence continues at coordinate 10,442 of JACMMN010000180.1, forward strand.
ATGTAGGCGTTCCTAATCTTCTAACCTCTATTCAGGTTGTGCGCCAAACAGCGGAAGCACTGCACTTCATCCACGTGAACGGCTTAATGCATCGAGCCATCACCCCCGAAAATATTATATTGACAACCGATGTCGAACATCGCTTGCTGGTGAGAATTAAAGACCCCGACTTCGGCGGCGTCATGGAACGATCGATCGTTTACAACAAATCCTTTATCGACTCTTCGATAAACTCGCTTAAATATTTTGCGCCTGAGCAATGCTCTGGTGATCCCGTCAGCATGAAGGCTGACTTGTATAGTCTCGGTGTCGTTCTATACGAAATGCTTGCTGGGGTCCCGCCGTTTGAGGCGGACAAGGCGGCCGCGTTGATCGACAAACACAAGAATCAGAGGCCGCCTGAAATTAGGATCGACAATTTCGATCTTCGCATGTTGCTGACCCATACATTGATGGAGTCGCTCCAAAAACGTCCGGAAAGGCGTCAGTCTTCGGCAAACGCCTTTGCACGCCAGCTGCGCCATATCGAACAACTGGCCACTCACGTATCAACGCCACCGCCGGCAGGCGTCGTTCCGCCGGCAACGCCCAGAACTGTCGCTGCTGCTCCGACACGGCCTTTTGTTCTCGAGCCTGCCGCGATGCTAGAAACACGAAATGTAACTTACAGTGAAAATATCAAATACGAACCTGACGCGATATCCAAGGCTGAAAACGAATCAATCGGTTTCATCGATCTGGCAGGTTCTGCGGATGATCTGATAGCAAGTCCGGATCTGTTATCAGGCGAGGCGGCAATTGAAAATTTTGTAAAACAAAAAAAAGTGTCTCATACGTCGCGGCTCTCGCGGTTGCGAATGCGGATGAAGAAATTACATCCGACGACCGCCTCGTCGTCAACCGAAATAGCGGAATACAGAACTTTTACGGTGGCCGAAGCAGCGCCGCTTATGCCCTTTAAGGTTCAAGCCGTGTCCGAGGAAACAACAGCCTATCAGGCACAACCCGAAAATATCCCGGTCTATCCGGTTTCGCGGCAAGGGGCCATGATCGAACGGAATCAGTCCGATGACGACCTTTCTTCCGTAGCAGAGGTTCCGGAAGTTCTCTCCAGTGAACAAATAACGATGATGCCGACCTTGCAAACAGAGTCGGAGGAGATCGGGCCCGCTCACAGCGTACCGGTGAAGATCGGATGTTACCGGCCCGAGCGCAACATTACTTCCGTCGAGAACGTTCCGGAAAGTTTTTCTAGCGACCAACTTACGGAAATTCCGATCGTTCCGGTAGAACCGGAAGAGATCACGGTTGTTACGCCTCACGGCAGACGGATAAGGATCGATTGGAACGAGTCCCCGGTTCCGCGAAATTTTCTCCGTGATGAAGGGTTTTCCCCCCGCATGTTGGACGAAAGAACATTTTTCCCGACCCTCCTGGGAGAGCGGACGCAAAGAAAAACATTTGATCTTGACCCGAGAGAATCAATGTTTTCGGCTTATTACCCTTCGTCTCGAACTCGTTTTGCCGTTCCCTATCGATCTCTGGTGATCGGCAGCGGTGTTGCGGCGCTGATAGCGGTTTTCTTATTTGGGGAGGATATCGTCAGTAGTTACTCGTCGGCAAATGATACGGCTGCCTCGAAGACGATCACGAAGCAGGACGCTCTGCCGCAGGCCGGGCGAACAAATGACGTTGGACCGGCTAAGAAAAGGAGCCTCAAAAACGTGAGAAAACCTGTTTCCGACAACGGCGATGGAGGTAAAACCGGCACCCAGAACCAGGTGTCGAAAGCATCATCTGTCGACCGGAATACTAAAAAAATACTCAGAAAAGCCGAAATAAAAGTGAGAACTGAATCCGAGAAAGGTACTAATCCTAGCCGTCCGCGAATCGTCAAAGATCCTAAGTCTTAGAAAGCGCGTCAGATTCACAACATTTCTCCAACCGAATAATTGCTCAAGGAGATCAGATATTACTTAGATATTCTTCAACGGCAACTTCGAGTGCACCGCCAATCGCGGCGCCGGCAGGTTCACCGGCTTCGACCGACCAGCCGTCGATCTTGCCGATTATGCTGCGTTCGATCGCTTCGTGAAGCGGTGCCTTGATGAAATTCCAGCCGTAAACCAAGCGTCCGCTTATAATTACACGCGGGATGCCGACGCCCATAATAACGTTGGCGATGCCGATGCCGAGATAATCGCCGATCTTTTCCAGTGTCCGGCGTGAGCGGTTGTCGCCGTTTTCGGCTTTGCTGACGATCTCGACGAATCGCGGGACGCTTTCGCCTCTGCCAGGTGGACGGTCGCCTAGATAGAGCGAAGCGGCGGATGCTGCCGAGGCGTATTTTTCCCAGCAGCCGCGATTACCGCAGACGCACGGCTTGCCGCCCGCAACTATCGTCATATGGCCGAATTCACCGGCAATACCCCGGCCAAGGCCGCTTCCGCGATAGACTTCGCTTCCGATCACCAGCCCAACACCGATCCCCGTTCCCGAACGGACAAGAATAAAATTCGTCATCAAACCGTCTTCGGATTTACGAATCTTCACGCGCGCTTCATACATAGCGGCAGCGGTCGAATCGTTTTCGACGATGACCTTGACGGATTCGTTTATCCGCAATGCATCAGCGATACGAACTTTTGTCCAGTTTAAGTTAGGCGCATAGATTAATTCGCTGCGGCGGGCGTCAGTCATTCCAGGAACACTGACGCCGATCACCCGCAGCGTTCTGTTCGGATTCGCTTGATACAATTTTTCGATTCGTTCGCGGGCCATACGCAATGCCGCCCTCGCATCCGTCTGGGTTTCAAAATCTTCCTCTGCCTCGATCTCGCCTTTTAATGTCGTCAGCCCAACCTGAGACCGCCGAACACCGAGATTTACACCGATAAAATAGTCGTTCTCGTCTATAAACGAGAGGGTCCGGGCCGGGCGTCCCTGTCCGGTGATTTCATGAGTTTCCTCCCGGAGAATACCCGATGTTACCAAGGGTTCCACATGGTCGGTAACGGTACTCTTGTCTATTCCCAGGCGGCCCGCAATATCGGTACGCGTAATGGGTTGTGCCGCGCGGATAAGCCGCAGGAGAAGGCTCTTTTTGCCTGCAATATTTGGTTCCGGCACTGTCAGGTGCTGTTCTGGTTGAAATGGGGATGAATCATTCATAATCTTGAACAATTCAAGATTCTACAATGAAACTGTTTGTTCTGCCCAGAACTGAAATTCACGATGCTTCAATATTTCGGCTTTGGCCTGAATATCGCCGCTCGCTGTTTGGCGAACATGTTCGAAAAGCCGCGTTCCGACTTCCGCTATACTCTCCGTTCCTTCGATAACATTTCCGGCGGAAATATCAATGTCGTTTGCCATTTTTTCAAAAACGCGATTGTTCGATGCAAGTTTTATAACAGGTGCAATCGCGTTTCCGATCGTTGTCCCATTGCCGGTCGTGAAAACGATAACCGTCGCTCCGGCGGCGACAAGGCCTGGTGTCGATTCCTGGTCATATCCCGGCCCTTGCATCAGGTTAATGCCACGATGTTTCGGTGTTTCCGCATATTCGACACAGTCTTCGATTCTCGTGGTCCCGGCTTTAACGATTGCGCCGAGAGATTTGATCGTGATATTCAAAAGTCCGCCGGCTTTGTTGCCGGTGCTCGGGTTCTGGTTCAAGACGGCCCCGAATTTCGACGCATATTCTTTGTACCAATCGACCATCGCGTATATTTTCCGGCCCGTCGCCGAATCTTTGGCGCGATTCGCCAGGATATGTTCCGCACCACAGAACTCGGGGACTTCGGTAAGCAAAACCGTGCCGCCGCTGCGGACGAGGAGATCGGAACAATATCCCAACGAAGGATTGGCGGAGATGCCGGAAAAGCCGTCCGAGCTCCCGCATTTTACGCCAAGGACGAGTTCGCTGA
>JACMMN010000181.1 GCA_014379075.1 Pyrinomonadaceae bacterium
TCTTTCTGAACATTCTGGTGACGAGCGTATGCGATATGCGCTGCACACATTGTTTTTTCACGGAGGAACTGGACGACAGGCCGCGCAAGAAATTGCAGATGAAAACCGATGAGATCGCGAAGATCTCGGAAACGTTGGGCGGAAATCTTGGCGTTTTGGTGCTCGCCGGCGGCGAACCGTTTACTCGAAAGGATCTGCCGGAGATCGTCCGCGCCTTTTACGAGAATAATAAGCTCGATTCCGTTTATCTGATGTCCAACGGGCAGATACACCAGCGGATTTTCCCGGATGTGACGCGCATTATGGAAGAATGCCCCAATTTGAACGTCACGGTAGCACTTGGCATCGACGGAATGCAGGCCGCGCACGAGAAGATCCGGCGGAAAGAAGGAAGCTGGGATAAGGCGATCCACACGGCCCGCACGCTGCAGCAGATGAAGGCGGAGCAGTTTCCGCAGCTCGATATTCAGACTTGTACCTGCGTGATGCGTTCGAATGAGGATACGATCTTCGACTGGTATGACTTTTTGAAGCACGACCTCAAGCCGGATAAGGTAAATATCAATTATATTCGCCCGCCGTCGGCCGATCCGAACGAACTGAATTTCGACCATAAGCGTTACGGACAGTTGTCGCAGATGATCCTAGACGATACGAAAAATGCCGTATTGAAGAACAGTTACGGCGGCAAATCGGGCTTTTTCAAGGCCGCGGTCGATCTGTACATGCACGATCTGATCACTAAAACAAAGGAAGAGGAAAAGGCACAGTTGAAATGCTACGCCGGAAGCGCCGGTGCGGTGATCTACGATAACGGAGCACTTTCTTCGTGCGAAAATAAATCGGACGTGCTGAACCTGCGTGATTTCGAATGGGATTTCCAGACAGCGTGGAAAACAAAGGAAATGGACGCCCGCCGCAAAGAAGCCGGAGCGGGATGCCATTGCACGCACGAATCGAACTGTTATTACCCGTCGCTGCCGTTCAACGCCGGCCATCTGATCAAGATCAAAAAGCTCGAAAGACAGATGAAAAAAGCGGCCAAGGATATGAGCTTTGCCGCCGCAAGGGAAATTGCCCTGAAGGCTTAAGAATTTATGTTGGTTTATAAGGCTAGTTATAAATATCTACAGGACGGCATTCATGGCGAGGTTGTTGATTTTCCGGGTGTGATCACTTGCGGCCGGAATATTAAAGAAACTCGTACACTTCTTGCGGGAGCCCTGGAAGATATGGCAGAAACCAGCATTGTTATGGGGGAGCCTTTGCCTCTCCCTAACCCTGAGATACGAGATCTTGACGCTGATTTCGATGAGCCGATCCATTTGATACTTAGTGCCGGGACCCTAGTGAATGTTCGGCCCAGAGCCTTAACATGAAGCGTCGCGATTTGATTCGTCATCTGGAATCGAACGGATGTCGCCTCTTGAGAGAAGGGGGCAGTCATTCAATTTATGAGAATGCGTGAACAAAAAGCGGACATCGGTTCCGCGTCATGTTGAAATCGCTGATTACACTGCAATGAAGATCTGTAAGCAATTGGACATACGACAACCATAAGTGCAGCCAAATACCCCAAAAATCCTCATAATCTCATCCGACACCGGCGGCGGGCACCGTTCGGCCGCTCAGGCTTTGTCTGAGGGTTTGGAGAAGATCTGGCTGGGCGATTCGCCTGTCGTTCGCGTAATTAAAGCGGCCGAGGAATCGCACAGGATCACGGATAGACTGGTAAATGTTTACAACTGGATATTGCGGCATAAACAGGGCTGGATGAAATATCTTTACTGGGCGGTGAATAAGTTTCGCCCGGAGAAAAGCGAATTTTTCCAGAAACGGTGCATGGTCTATCTCAAGGCTCAGTTCGAAAAGTGGTGCCCGCATATCGTCGTCAGCGTTCACCCGCTGACGCAGCATATTTTTGGCCGCGTCCTGCGCGAGCTTAATTTAACATCGCAGATACCGCTGGTGACGATCGTTACCGATCCGTGCTACGGCTTCTGGAAGGGCTGGGCATGCGACGATGTTTCGCTATATCTGGTGGCAAATGCCGAGGCCCGGCAGCAGCTGCTCGATTATGGGGTTTCGTCGGAGAAGATCAAGATCTCGGGGCTTCCGCTGCATCCGAAGTTTCGCGAGGTCGACGAAACCGCGGCACAGGATGCCCGTCGTGCCTTCGGACTCGATCCTGATAAATTTACCGTCTTCGTGAATGCCGGCTGGGTCGGCGGCGGAAATATTCCAAAAATATTTAAGGAACTCGTCCGCGGCGAATTGGACGTGCAGGCAATATTTCTGGCCGGTAAAAATGAGGAACTTCGTAAGGAAGCCGAAGAAATTGCCAAACACGCTAAGTTTCCGGTCAAGGTCATCGGATATTCCGACGAGATCGAAAAGCTTATGCACTCGGCCAACGTGATGATATCGAAGCTCGGAGGTTTGACGACCTTTGAGGCTTTAGCCTGCCGTTTGCCGATCATTGCCGATGCGACGACGAATCCGATGCCGCAGGAAGCGGGAACCGTCCAGCTTATTTCAGACCGTGGTGCCGGAATTTTGCTCAAACGATCTGTCGACATTGTTCCGACCATTCGGTCCCTCGTCGGGAATTCACGGCGCTATACCGACATGAAAGCTGCTACGGCCGGGTTGGCAATGCCGAATGCCACGGAGATGATAATCCGGGAAATTACGGCTCTTCTGCCGGGCCACACGCAGTCCAAACAGCCTCTGGCCCTTCCGGCCCAGGTCTGATTTTCAATTTTCCGTACTTGTCAGTTTTCCTCTATTTAATTACCCTTTTCTATTAGTCGAAAAAGTCCGCATCAATCTGGAGAAATCAAATTGAGTCTTTTACTTGAAGGAAAACGTGCGTTTGTGTCCGGCGGAACGCGCGGCATCGGTGCCGCGATCTGCGAAGTGTTTGCCCGCGAAGGCGCCGATGTCGCCTTTAATTACCATTCGCGCGACGATCTTGCCGAAGAGGTCAAAGCAAAGATCGAAGCCTATGGCCGCAAGGCTTTGGCTTATAAGGTCTCTGTCACAGACCGTTTTGGAATGAAGCACATCGCCCGCGAGATCTTCGATGCGTGGGGTCCGATAAATGTGCTGGTCAACAACGCCGCCGTTAACAAAGGCGATAACTTTGCCACGACCACGGATAGATCGTGGGATTACGTCGTCGATACCAATGTCGGCAGTTTGTTCGCCGTCACGAAACCATTTTATAAGCAGATGATCCGGGCAAAAATGGGCTCGATCCTGAATATTACTTCCGTGGGAGCAATTCGGTCCCTTCCAACGTCCGTTCATTACGCGACTTCAAAGGCCGCGATGATCGGTTTTACCAAATGCCTTTCCCGCGAAGCGGCAAATTTCGGCATCGTGGTAAATGCTATCGCAGCCGGTATTTTTGATACCGATCTGGGAAATACTCTGCCCGAAAGGCTTTTGCAAATGCACGATTTTTGGGTGTCGAAGGGAAGAACAGGTAAGCCTTCAGAACTTGCCGAATACGCGGCTTTCATGGTCAGCGACCGCAACAGTTTTATGAACGGCGAGGTGGTGATCGTGGACGGCGGAGCGGTTACTTAAGTTTGGAAAGATATATCGTTGGGTTTTGATCCGTCAGTGCTCAAGTTTTCGGGGCCATGCAGAAACGTTCATTAATGAAACTGAAATTGAATTTCAATTCTAAGTTATTGAAAATAAAGTATTTAGCTTGACTTCGTGTTTTCACTGCGGTAATATTTCTTTTAGTCGATCCTACCGGATCCGGAGTGAATTTATGGCAAGAGCGGAATTGGTTGAAAATTTGAACAAGGCTTTGAGCCTGGAGCTTGCGGGTGTTATACAGTATTCGCAGCACAGCTATCTTGTAACCGGAACAGACAGAGAGGTTTACAAGAAATGGTTCCGTGATCAGGCGGAAGAAGCACAGGATCACGCAGAAGTGCTCGGCGACAAGATCGTTGCGCTTGGCGGTATTCCAGGTGTCGAGCCTGCGATGATCCGTCAATCGATCGATCTGAAGGAAATGCTCAAGCAGGACCTCGAGTTAGAGAGGGAAGCGATAGCCATATACATGGCCGCGTGGGCTTCGTGCGATGATAACGATCTGCCGCAAAAATTCTGGCTTGAAGGCCAGATCTCCGACGAGCAGATGCACATCGAAGAACTTGAGAAGCTGACTTCCGAACGAACGGCGAAAGTTAATTCGGAACGGATCATTTTACGAGAGGTTAGTTAGGCCGCATCCCTTTAATCGACCTTAGTATTAGTCAAAAAAAGGGAAAGCCTGGCGACACTCGCCGGGCTTTCCCAGTATTGTACAGAGGAGAGAACCTACGCGAATTTCGGAAACTCTAAAATTTTTGCGGGGACGATCTCTTCACCCGAATCGCCTTTTTCCCGTTTGATCTTTATTCGTGCCGCGGTGATAACGCGGTGCAGTTCGTCCAGCATTTCGGCATCCAGCGACATCGTTTTTTGTGCGCACCAGCCGAGGTCGTCGGTCCAGGTCGAAAGCTTGAGAACGGTTTGATCGTCCTGAAGCGAGACATCGACCTTTTTTTCCTCGGAAAAAACCGGAGCGAATTTGAAAGCTGTATTACTCTGCATAGATTTTGAGAAGAAACTGAAATTCAATTTCAATAAGGATTATATCAAAAAAAATCATTCCGTCAACTTTATATACATAAAATCAGACGGAATGACCTCTTTATTTCAAAAGTCGACTATTTTTTAGTTTTCCATTCCGCCAGCGTCTTTTCAAAAGCAGGGTTATTGATCGCGGGAGTAGCGGCTTTGCCCACAGCTACGGCTTTTTCACCGGCGGCGATGGCGTCGGCGGTGCGGCCCATTTCCGCTAAAAGCAGTGCCTTGCTGCGTAGATTTCCGAAAGCTTCACGAATCTTGATCGAGCCTTCGACCCAGCCGAGAGCTTCCTCATAGTTAGCTGTCATTTTCTGATTAAGCACGTAATTCGCCATTTGAACCGGTTCATTTACCATCTTGCGGCGGGTGTCGTTCAGGAGCCGGGCTGAAACATCGCCGATGTCGACCGTGAACGGAACGGCGACCTTTTCCCAGCGGATCGCTACCTCGGCGGTTTTGCCGGTTACGTTATCGATCTCGAACGACATTGTCTCGCGAAATTCGGCCGGCATCGGTTTCGCAGTCACGCGAATGGCGTCCAGTTTGGCGTCGTAAACGGTTCCCCACTGATCCCAGGTTTTATTGAAAATGATCGTCCAATCGGATTCGGTCGGGATAGTGTAGAGGCTGTATTTGCCCTTCGGCAATTTCTGCCCGCCGATGGTGACGTCGTTCGAAACCTCGAATACGGTTGCATTATTGGCACCAGTGCGCCAAACCTCGCCGTACGGTACAAGGCCGCCCCAAACTTTTCTGGCCTTTATATTCGGCCGGTGATAGATTATCGACACTTTCGTGTCACCCACGTTTTGAACTATCTCCTGGCGTTGGCTTTCACTAGGAAGCGTAAGCTGCGCAATTGCACTGATACTAAAAATTCCTGTAATAGCGAGCAGTAATATTATTTTTTTCATTTTTCCAGTCTCTCCTTGGCTCTTTGAATAAATACCTTGATCATTTCGGTGATCTTTTTGCTCATTTCGCTGCTGATAACGCTTTCGCCGGCGATACCGGCGAGCATGTGAAGTTCGCGGGCAGATTTGCGGCGAAGTTCGACCATCTGCGAAAAATGTACGATCGTTACGTTTTTGGCTTTTTCAAGGAAATCAGCCGAATACCGCAAAAAATTCTGCGTCTCGACCGCGATCGGAAACCATTCGACGCGTTCGTCGGAATTTTCGGCGAGCTCGACAGCGAATTTTTGCGACATCGTGCCGACTACGGGTAGATCGGCATCTATCTTCCAGTGAGCAATACCCTTCGCGTCCTCGTAAATGCTGGCAACTCCGGGCATAAGATCGGCAAAATTTTTCTTGTCCCGGAAAAACTCACGGACCTTTTCCGCGCTCGACTTAAATTCTATCTGGTCGCTGTAACCTGCTTTGATGGTAAACATAATGAATAGTTTCGAGAGTTCGTAGAGTTTGTAGAGTTTCAGAGTTAAGCAAACTTCGTCACTCCAAACCTACAAACCCACAAACTCTCTAAACTCAAAACACTCCGTTAAAAAGAATCGAATTAAAGAACGGGCGCGTCGTCGAACGGAATAATCCTCGGAAGAAAGGGTCTTCGGCGAAAAGTATAACGTGTCCGGAACCGGTTTGCTCATCGATCACATATGCCGTTCCCTTCAAAAGCTCTTCGGTATTTCCTTCCCATACGAAACCTGAGATCGTCAGCGGTTTCTTTGGTCTCGCGTCAAAAACGAGAGCGTTCGAGCCTTCTTTAGAATACCTGAAAAAATATCCGCTGCCCAAGATGACCGGCAATTCATTCTGGTCGATGCCATAGGTTAGATACGTGGTGCGGTCGACGGTTGCCCGCATGATCGAACCGGGAAGCGCTTCGGGCACTTTGTTGGCATTTGCGGAAGGCGAAGCGATCGGCGGCAGACTCGGGGCTATGCCGTCGGCGCGGTCTGATTTCAATTCCATTCCCGGATTCGGTTCGGGTTCCATACGCTCGCCCGTTTTCGGTGCTGGTGACGGCGATGGTTCGGGTTTTTTGTCATCGCCGGGGGTTTTCCCTTTTTCCTCGTCGTCCGCACTCCCTACGAGTTTAGCTGATGTCATCGCAACGTCCTTCAAAGCGGCAAATACCGACGCCCCGCGAACCGTGACGATCGTTCCGCCGTTCGACGCCCATTCTTTCAGCATGGCAACGCCGCTCGTTCCGAACGAACTGAAATAGCGGCTTACGGAGCCGTCCGGCAGTATCAGCACGTTGTAGTTTTTCAATCCGCCGTTCTTTATCGAATTGATGGTCATCGGTGTAAAGGCAACGCCGTTTTGATCGAGCGTCCACCAGATCGAGCCGTACGATTCCTGATCAATGCCTTCGTCAGCCGCGATGGCGATCTTCGGGGCCTGAAGCGAATTGACCGCTTCGCCGCCGACGCTTGTGTCGCCTTCATCGGAATAGCCGGAGTTCACGGCAGTAACGTTCACGCCCATATCACGGGCAAGTTTGGCGATCTCATCATGGATCGTCGCCGGATTGCGTGAAACACGTACGACGAAAGTGCCGCGATTCCAATTTCGCCCGCCTGCATTCAATTGCCTCGTCGATACCGCGACCTTAAATCCCTGTTGGAGCAGACGCATTACCATCGCCGCGGTCGAATCGGTTTCGTATGGAATTATGTACGCGATCTGGGCACGGCCGGTCACACCGCCGCGTTTTGCATCGGCAAGCATTTCGTCGGTGACCATCGCTCCGGCGACGTTTCCGGCATCCTCCGTCCAGTATGCCTCGACGCCGAACGCGAGCGGCAGCGACCACGCCGTGATGTCGTAAAATCCGTAATCTTCCTTCGCCTGGCCCTTGCCGCGAAGCTGGTTGCGTTTGAACCGCGCCATGTTGTCGTCAACAAAAGCTTTGTCCTGCGGCGTATCCTGTTCGAGGATCGATTTGATAAAGATCCGCTGCGGCTGGTTGAGATCGATGATGTACGATCCGGCCGGGAATGTTTTGGACGAGCCGCGAGCATCCTTTTCCATGTACGTGTGAGCCGAAGGTGAAGTAAAGGATGAGCCAGCGACCTTCACTTCGATATTTGAACGCCGCAGCAGCGCGATCATCTCGGCGGTTTTCACGCGGTCGCTTGTTGGAACGACAACCACGCGCTTCATTTTTGATTTCGCATCGTCGCGCATTCCATTGGCCCGGAATTCGTAAAAATCCTTGAGCCGTTCAGATTTGTTTTTCGCATTCGCTTCGAGCGTCGTCATCGAAGCGACGTAATGTTTGGCGATGGAAGAGCGAAACGTCACGATGGTGCCATCGTCGCGGGTCCATTTCAGGCCTTTAAAGCCGCCGCCGTCGGTTTCATAGGTCATGCCGATGGCTCCGTTTAGCGACGGGTACATATCCCAGTAACCGGGATAGAACGCGTCGAAAACATCGCGGACGTAATAGTCCCATTTATTGGCGTCAAAGGCTTTGGCGTTCGCACGGCCGTAAATTTCTTCCCATTTGGCGGTGACCGGCTGCGGCAGGTTAGGGTTGGTCGGCAAACCTGTCGGCGGGAAAAAATACTGCGACGGCTGGCCGTGATGATCGACGGCGAGCTGCGGATTCCACTCATTATAGGCCTTCGCCATATTGTGCGTTTCTTTCTGCGTCATCGCCAGCGTATCGCGGTTTAGATTGAAACGGTAATGGCTCAAACGCCCGTAAATGCTCCACGGTTCGCGGTGCTCGATGGCGTTACGGTCGGGGCTGCCGATGGCGACGGAGTTGTACCAGGTGACGAAACGCTCGTGGCCGTCGGGATTTTCGCCGGTCAAAACAAGGACGACGTTGTTTTTGAGAATGTCGAGCGTCGCCGGTTCGTTCGAGGCGGCAAGTTGATAAACGACCTGCATCATCGCTTCGAACGACGAGGATTCGTTGCCGTGGATCGTATAGGCCATCCAGGCGATCGCCGGCGTATTTTGAGCTATCTGCGCGGCTTCGGCGGCGGAAGTTGTTCGCGGATCGGTCAGCTTTTTGACATTTGCACGGATCTCGTCGATGCGCGCTATATTTTCCGGGGACGAGATCGCAACCAAATGCATCATCCGGTGCTCGTTCGTCAGGCCGATATCGTACATCTTAACCCGGTCGGGCGCGGCCTTGGCGATCTCTTCGACGACCTTTTCCATCTGGGCGTAAGTCGTATGATGATCGCCGACATCGAACCGCAAACTCACCTGCGGCCGCGGAACGTTCGGACGGTATTCACCGCGTGTATAGAAATCGAATTTCTCTTCTGTTTGGGCGGCGGCAAATGAGACAAACTTCAGGCAGCAGATTGCAGCAAGCAACAAGGTTTTTGTTTTCATCTATATATATCGGTTGTTCGGTGTTCTTTTCAGGATCTGGAGGGATAGCGAGATGAAGCAGAGTCGCTATCGCTCCCGATCCTGATATTGTTGATAGAATATTAAACTTAAAATGCTTAAACGTAAAAATGCAATGAATAGTTTTCAAGAAAATTCCTGCCCGAAATGTCATTATGCGAAAATGAAAACCTGGGATGAGCTAACCGCCGAACAGCAAATGCTCGCCGAACGCCTGCCCGGATCCGCCGAATACACGCAAACAGAACGAAAAAAGCACCGCTTTTGCGAGCGGTGCTGGTTTGAGGATAAAGAATTCGAAGGCATGCTAACTTAGTCGCGAATTTAGGGAGTTACATCTTTTTGTCGTTCCATCACAACCATATGCTCGCCCCGGCTCACCATACCGACGATCACAAATCCTGCCGTTTGGGCTTCTGTAACTTCTTTTTGAAGAGTGGAGGTCCTCGAAGTCGCCAGCAGCTTGTATTCGTATTGTTTGACAACCTGTGGCGGGCGTTCCATAGTCATCACGATTTCCACGCCTCCCAGCAACTGATTTTTCGCGATCATCGTACTTGGAATAAGACGAAATCCGCCGTCCGCTGCCTCATTAAGTTCTTTCTGCATTGTACCCGTCCTGGATGTGGCAAGCAGTTTATATTTGTAAGGTGCCTCCATGGTCGTTTCACGCGATAAGAAAACCGCCATTTCCGTACCGCTGGTCGGCGATCCGACTAAAATACGATAACCTTGTGCCGAGACTTCATCCATCTCTTTTTGCATGGTTGATGTTTTGGTAGTCGCCAAAAGTTTGTATTTCAGGCCGTCGGTATCTTTTTGCGATTGTGCATAGATATTGCCGAGGCCCCCAAAAATAAGTAGTGCGAAAATGTAAAAATGTCTGTTTTTCATGATTAATTTCTCCAAGGTCTATTGTGAGAGCTCCTTAATTTTCTGCTTGATCGATTCAGGGATACGCCAACTGATTTGACCCTCTTTGTTGTAAATTCCAACGAACAGATCAACCTCCGAGAGGTTGTCCGAAAATAGCGGTTTTTTGCTCACGCTAACAAGCGGAAAAACCACCCAAAAAATGTCGTAATCATAGTCGCGACGGGTAACGCCAGCCAACGCTTTTAGCTTGCGCAAATGGGGCGACTTTATGCCGGCGACCGCACCTTCCGCTCCAGGTTTGAAACCTTTTGGTTGTAAAAATACGCGCCAGTCGAGCGGAACAACGCCAGAACCTTCGCGCGGATCGATTTCGACCATGATTACTAAATCACCCGCAGAGTCCGCCTCCCCTACAAGCTTTCGTGTTTCCTCATTACTTAACCGATTTCGAATTTGTTCTAACCTGGCAGATGCCCTGATTACTTCTGGTGAAAGCAGCGTCGCACGAAGTTTATAGTTGATGGCATGGTCGGTATGGATAACCCGAAAATCAAAAAGGCTTCCGGCTTTGCCGGTTGCACGCAGAGATTTGCCAATATTTTCAGCTTGTGATGCTGTCCACGTTAGATAGCCTTCAGCATCCGTTTTGGACTGTGCTTGAGCCAAGGCGTATGGGGACGAGCCCGCAATGAGGCAAACCGCTAACGTCAGTGAAACAAATTTCATAAATACTCCTTTAAGGCGGCCTTTAGGTTGGGCCTGCCGGAGAAGATTCGCGGACATTCAGTGAAGAAAGATACTTTCACATTTATTTAGACGCCTTTCCAACAAAATGATACATCTCATGGATTAGGGATTCTGAATCTTTTCGAGCGATGCATCCAGGGTAATATTGCTTCCGGGCATCATGTTGATGGTCCGTTCCCATGTCTGAAAGCCCGGCTTTTTTACGGTTACTGTATGATCGCCGGGTTTGAGCGGGAACGATGACGGTGTGCTGCCGACGAAGAGACTGTTGATGGTGATCTCCGCGCCTTCGGGGGCGGATTTGATCGTCAGATTCGGCATACCGCTCTCAGCAGCGGGAACACCGGGAACCGTTTGGGGGTTGTAAAATGCGATAAACTTGTTTTTATCAAGCTCCGTGTCGCCGTTGATATAAGCGGTGATCTCGGTGCCTTTTGGGATCTTGATGTCTTTTCCCTTCATAAAAAGGAAGAACGGGGCGGCGGGGAAAAATAAGATGCTGGTCGCAACAATGGCCCCCGTCATCGGAGCGGTGGAATTGTAACCCTTGGTCGTTTTTATTGCGCGTAACGCGACCTTATCCCCCGTGACGGCTGTTACGGAGTCGATGTTAATATCAAGCTTTCCGCCTTTGCCCATCCTAGCCTTCGGCTTGCCGCGCGTAACAGTTCCGAGTGCGATTCCGCCTCGCGGAATAATTACAATATCTCCGACTTTTATATCTTCCAATACTTCAAAATCGACGGTTTCACCGGTCTTGGCGTCGGCCGAGGACATATTTCGATTTATGCGAAGTTTTAGCGGCGTTCCGTCCTGTAGGCCAAATGAAAGCGGTGCTTTCGGTGTTTGAACCTGTGTCTCCACGGCCGGTGCGGGCGTTGTTTGTGCTAGTGCGAACGGCGTCGTGATGACAGCGATACAAAACACTAATGCTAGTGAAACGATTTTCATGAATTCTCCTGTCGGTTTTAAGGGTGGGATGCCGGAACTGCTTTCACGAGCATCGGTCAACATATGATTAAACGATATATTCGGAAATTTAGCAAAATCCTTCGCGACTTTTAATGGCTAGGATCATCGTTCAGAATATTCTCATACGAAGCACGAATATTAAGGCGGTGCAGTGTAAGGTCCTCGATCAATTTTTCGCCGGATCTGATATCCATTCTTTTGGCGATAATGCGGAGGGCGTTTTGGTTGGCTAGCGGAACACGCGTCGAGCGGCCGGCGGTAAGGCGGATATTATGATCGAGAGCCGAAAGAAATTGGTAACCCGCGTAAAGATTTTCGTGATCTGCACTGCTGAGTGAATTATTCGCGAGCAATTTCGCAAGCGTTTCACCGGTCGAGCGGCTTTCGTCATCGTCCGGGACATTATAGCGAAGCTGTAAAAATCGGATCGCGAAATAGATATCGAGCATTCCGCCGGAGCCGAATTTGATGTCGATCTCCTTTCCGCGTCGGGATGCCGACCTTTCCTTTTCAAGCTGCGACCGGACGCGGCGCGATTCGTCGGCAAGTTCGGCGATGTCGATCTTTGCTGCCCGTTTATGAATCGCGTCCTTGATCTCCCGTTCGACCGCTTTCGCCGGATCGCTGCCGACACCTCGAATTTTTACGTAAGCGAGCAGTTCCCAGACTGCCGCATCGTTTCGCATATATTGACGAAACGCCGTTTTCGAGATGGTGGTTTCGCCGTTTTTCCCGTGCGGCCGCAGGCGGAGATCGACGCGATAAAGGCTGCCGTCACGGGTCACGCTCGAAAGAGCAGTGATAATTATTTCAACGGCGCGTCCATAGAATTGGGCATGCGTGATATCCGATACCGGCAGAGGTTTTGTTTCATCGTAAACGAAAACCAGATCGAGGTCGGAATCGTAATCGAGTCCGGCGCCGCCGAGCTTTCCGAGTCCCATCACGGCGAGCTCCAAGTCGCCGATCTCGACCGAGTAGTGCTTTTCCAGTTCGGACCGCGCGATCAGAAAAGCGGTTTCGACGCTCGCCTCTGCCAGAGCAGTTTGGTAACCCTTAACTTCCTGGAGCGAAAGCTTTCCATATACGTCGAATGCAATAATATTCAGCAAAAATTGCGTCCATTCCCGCCGCAATACGCCGATCCGGCTGCGGAAATCTTTTTTCGAAGCAACGGCGACCTTTAATATCGACGCATAATCTTTTACATCGAATGTATCGGAAACACCCGGGATGTTCTCGATAAGGCCCGGATTTGCCGAAATCATTTCCACAAGACGCGGCGATGTTTCAGTCAATTTCCCGAGCCGTTTCTCGATCGCCGGAAGGGATCTTGCGTCGGCGCCGGATCTCTGCAGTGAATCCAGAAGCTGAGGCGGAAGTTTTTTGGGCCGGGAATCGGAAACCCCGGCCATTTTTATTTGCATATTCGGATCAGGCGATAAAGGCTCGTGATCGGCTGTGCCGAAAACCCGCACAAATACACTGTTTACGGTTGCGGCGTGAACAGCCAGCGACGATTCGAAATCGCCGATCCGTGAAAAACTCATTCGCTTTGAGACAACCGAGCGTTTTACAGTTTCGTCCGGCACGGTGTGCGTCTGCAAACCGTTTTCCATCTGCAGGATATGTTCCAGATGTCGGAGAAATTCGTAAGCGTCGAAAAGCCCAGTGAGTTCGCTTTCGCTCAACAGCTTTCGGTCGGCAAGGCGGGCAAGGCTTTTTAGCGTATGCGGCACGCGGAGCCATTTGTCGCCGCCGCCGTATGCGAGCTGCAAAGCCTGGGCGATAAATTCTATCTCGCGGATGCCGCCTTTGCCGAGTTTTACGTCGTAGCCGCGATGGGCCCTGTTTTGGAGATCGATCTTTTCCTTGGAAAGCCGAACACCGCGAAGTGCTTTTTCTACGGTTTGGCCCTTTGAAAAAACGGAGTCTTCGACCGCCGCGAAAAACTTTTTATAAACATTTGAATCGCCTGCGCTGGAACGCGAACGAACGAGCACCTGACGTTCCCAATCGGCGGCTTCAGCCCTGTAATAACGGATCGTATCGGCTGCGGAAAGCGCAAGCGATCCGACGCGTCCGTGCGGGCGCAGGCGCATATCCACTCGGTAGGCGGCGCCTTCACCGCTTTGGCGGCCGACGAACTGCGAGATCGATCCGGAAAGTTTTACAAAATATTCACGGTTCGTGATTTGGCCGCGCGAGCCGCTGCCGGAGGTCGAACCATCGCCTGAATAAATAAAAAGAAGATCGATATCCGACGAGTAATTGAGTTCGCGTGACCCGAGTTTGCCAAGCGACACGATGCAAAATTCCGCCGGTTTTTCACGTCCCTTGCCGTCTATCTCAAGCGGAGCGCCGTAGCGGTTGTCAAGTTCCTGACGCGCAAGGCGCAAGGCGTTTTCGAGGATCGCATCCGCAAGGTTCGATATTTCCTCGGTAGTCTCGGCTATAGTCGAGAGGCGGCGAATATCGCTGAGAAATATCCGCAGCAATTCGCGGCGGCGAAAACGTGCGAGAAGGATGTGCGGTTCGATCTGCGAATTCGTTAAGGAGAATCTGGCAAGCGATTCGAGCAATTCGGATTTGTTGCGGACGCCTGAACCGATTCGGTTGCGGTCCAGCCACCAGAGATATTCCGGATTTTGCAAAAGCGTCGTCGCGAGCAGCGGGCTGAACGAAACAAGAGCTAGTACATCCGAAAGCAAAGCGTCGTTCTTCAGGAGCCGCTCGGATTTAGCATGGTGTTTTTCGGCAAACGATGTGAGAAAACGCTGCGCGGAATCGGCGTCGGGCAAATCTAGAATTTTGGATTTGGCTATGGCCATTGCGGTCTGTCGTTCATCATATTCGTTCCGGTTCTTCTTGTTCCGTGGTCAATGAAAGGAAATTTACCACGGAACAAGGGGAACAAGAATGAACAAGGCAAATAAGAAAAATTCGGCTGATAAAGCATTGGAAAACTTAATAATTATTTTCCGCCAACCGCCAACTGCCAACTGCCTACCGCCCATCGCTCTCTGGTTTCTTTCTTCGAAAACGGATGGTATCAATTCCGTATTTTTTTATCTTATAGCCGAGAATGCGTTCGGTTGAATCCAGTGTTTTGGCGGCTTTCGCAATGTTCCCGCCCGTCGATTTCAGCGTGTCCTGTATCATATCGCGTTCGAATGCCTCGACCGCCGAGGCTAGAGTCAGGTTCGTCATCGTGCCGGAAACTTCAGCGGTTTGCAGGGTCGGCGGCAGGTGATGGCCGTGGATAACGTTCGCGTCGCAGACGAGAACCGCACGCTCGATCGCGTTTTCAAGCTCACGGACATTGCCCGGAAAATGGTAGCTCATCAGCATGTCGATGGCCGGCGTCGAAATTCGTCGGATGCGCTTGCCATGCTCGATCTCGTACTTTTCGAGGAAATGCTCGGCAAGCAGCAGAATATCCGATTTCCGCTCACGCAGCGGAGGCAGGTGGATCGTAAAAACATTAAGGCGATAATATAAGTCTTCACGAAAATCTCCTTTCGCGATCGCTTCTTCGAGGTTTTTATTGGTCGCCGTGATCAGGCGGATATTTGTCCTGATCGTATCGCCGCCGCCGAGACGTTCGAATTCGCGTTCCTGAAGCACGCGCAGCAGTTTTATCTGCGTTTGCAGCGGAAGATCGCCGATCTCATCCAGAAAAAGCGTCCCGCCGTCCGCCATATCGAAGCGGCCTTTTTTGAAGCGGTCGGCTCCGGTAAAGGCACCTTTTTCGTGCCCGAAAAGCTCGGATTCGATCAGCGTGTCCGGCAGTGCGGCACAGTTTATTTTTATCAGCGGCCGTTTGCTTCGGAGGCTGTTGTAATGGATGGCATTGGCGATCATTTCCTTGCCGGTGCCGCTCTCTCCGCGGAGCAAAACGGTCGCGTTCGAGCGGGCGACCTGCGTCACCTGATCGTAAACGTGCTTCATCGGATTCGAAGTGCCGATGATATGCGTGAATTCGTGCTTTTCCTTGAGTTCCTGTTTGAGGTGAGAGTTTTCCTCGATGAGCTTTTGCCTTTCGCCCCGGACCGAATGTTCGATCCGCAGGGTTTGGGCGATCATCGATGCAATTAGCGGCAGTAGTTTCGCAAGGTCTTTAAATTCAGTATCGAGAACAACAGACAAAACGCCGAGGGAATGGTGTTCCAGCAAGATCGGCACGACGTGGAGTCTTGATTGTAATCCAGCTCCGAGAAAACCGAACGACGGATCGGCTTTAATCATATTAATAACGATAGGCTCTCCGCTTTCAAAGACTTCTTGGAAAGCACCTCGGCCCGCCCGCGTTTCGAGGCGGCGAAAATCGGCCGCTTCCAAACCGTTGGCGGCGGCGATGGTGAGTGTCTCGGTTTCAGGCTGTTCCAAAAAGACTATCGCAGACGAAAGACCGAGAGCCTTCTGGATCAAATCAAGTACCGAACGGATATTCACCCGCACATCTCTTTTATGTGTCAGCGCATTGTTGATATCGGATATCAGATCTAAAGAACTCGTTAACATGTTAGTTTCCAATCGAATCTAAAATATTACCAAATTGCCCTTGATTGAGAAAGTAATTCATACAAATCTGTCTTTTCGGTATATTGATACTACAAATATGTGTGATATCAGAGACCGGCAACTCCGGAATATGGTAACAAAGTCTTCGTAATTCCTTCGGGTTTACAATGTCCTCCTATGCATCGCCGCTCTATAACGAATGATCGAGCGAAATATCGTCGCTAATATGATCGAATCGCGCAACAAAGGGCGGCACTTACCGTGAATCTGTTTTTCTGGGTTAAAGTATAAATGTGAGTGACAGATTCGAAATAGAAATTACCTCAACCGATCACCGAAGGCGGCTTGAGGATTTTTTGTGCGACCGGTTCAATGGACTGAGCAAGATGTACCTGCGCGATGTCATCAAGACCGAAAAATGCGAGGTTAACGGGCGTTTTGAAAATCGCGGTTATCTGGTGAGGGCAAACGATTTTGTCGAGATCGAGCTTGATCTGCTCAAACAAACGGCGATGCGGCCGAGGGAAATACCTCTCGATATCGTATTCGAAGACGAACATCTGATCGTCGTCAACAAACCGTGCGGAATGCTGGCACATCCTTCGCATCGGGAGCAAAGCGACACCTTGTTAAATGCATTGGTCTTTTACTTAAATGCAGAGTGCGGAATACGGAATGCGGAATCGGGAGATAATTCGGAATCCGCATTCCGCACGTCACATTCCGCGTTCATTCGCCCCGGCCTGATTCACCGGCTCGACAAGCAAACTTCCGGTTTGATGGTAGTCGCCAAATCTGCACGAGCACATCGGATCGTGTCTGATCATTTTCACCGGAAATTAGTTGAAAAAAGATACCTCGCTTTGGTCGAAGGTACTGTGGAGTCAGATTCCGGAACAATTGAAGGCCCGATCGGACGGTACGCGGATCTGAAAATGTGGGACGTAAATCCGGAAGGCAAGCACGCCGAGACGCGTTTTTGGGTGAAGGAACGCTACGCCGACACCACATTGCTTGAACTCGAACCGGTCACCGGACGGACGAATCAATTACGCATTCACTGCAAACACTTCGGCCACCCGATAGTCGGCGACACTCAGCGCGGCGGCAGGGAATTCGAGCGGCTGTGCCTACATGCATGGAAAATAAAGTTTCACCATCCTTCCGGACAGGAGATGATGGAATTCGCATCTCCTGTCACGTTCGATCTGAAGCCATAATTTTACGAGGCTTTTATTTGATCCTCTTCGGCAAAGGCGTTGTGCAGTTGAACCGGATCGGCTTTCTTCCTGAGACGCATGTTCAGGAATTCAACCAAGACTGAAAACGCCATTGCGAAGTAAATATAGCCCTTTGGAATCGTTTGATGAAAGCCTTCGGCAACGAGCATGACTCCGATCAGAAGTAGGAAAGAAAGCGCCAGCATTTTAATCGTCGGGTGACGCTGCACGAAACTGCCGATCGGGCCGGCAAACAGCATCATTGCAATTATCGAGATCACAACCGCCGCGATCATTATCCAGATACCAAAATCGCCGTAGGTCGTGCTTATCATTCCGACCGCCGTTATCACCGAATCCAGAGAGAAAACGATATCGAGCAGCACGATCTGAATTATGACTCCCGTGAATCCGGCATACGATTTTTTCGAGCCGTGGCCTTCTTCACCTTCGAGACTGCCGTGAATTTCGTGAGTGCTTTTAGCTATCAGGAAAAGTCCGCCGATTATCAAAACCAAATCGCGCCCGGAAA
>JACMMN010000182.1 GCA_014379075.1 Pyrinomonadaceae bacterium
ACCATCGTCACAACCTCGCCATTGTGCGAATTAATGCACACCAGCGACGCCTGGATCTCGGGAACCTGAGTCAGCTCGACCTCAAGCATCTGGTTTTCGGCATCAACCTTTTTAACAAGGAATTCGGCTAAAAATCCAGGCTTCAATTCGTCTTTTGGGCGCTTTCCGCTTCTGCCCATGTCCTTGACAGTCACAACGGACTTATATTTGCCAAAGCGGACACCGACCTCTTCCGACGCGGGATTTGCCTTTACAACGAGGCCTTTGATGTATTCGCCCTCGTCATATTCGTCACCATACCAATCGGCGTGCTTGAACGAAGTCAGCGTTTTCGCTATCTCCTTTTCATCGGTCAACGGCTGGCCTTCCGGATCGACAAGAATATCCTGATATTCCGAACGCCATTTGCGGCCGCGGTCAAACGTCCTGAGACGCTCCCGGATGATCTTTGTCGCGATCTTCTGGCCTTCCACGTTTATTGTCGTGTAAACTTTCAGCCCGCCCTGGGCGACGCGTGTCGTATATTTATCCTCTAGATATTTGCGGACTTCCTCCACAGGATAATCCCACGCGGTCGATTTCGGAAGCGATTGATAGTAAGCGGTGTCAGCTAGCTTTATTGGTTTTGCCTGAGCGGCGTTCGCTTCGGCTTCCGTTATATGGCCGTACTTCGCCATTTGATCGAGCACGATATCCCGGCGCGTTTTCGCTTTTTCCATATTCCGTGTCGGCGAATATTCGGGCGATTTGGGAATTGCCGCGAGGAGTGCGGATTCTTCCAGATTCAGGTCTTTAAGCGACTTGCCGAAATAGGTCCGTGCACCGGCTTCGAAGCCGTAGGCTCCGGCACCGAGAAACACATAGTTCATGTACATCTCGAGGATCTGATCCTTTGTGTAAAAACGCTCGATCTGAAGTGCGACCGCCCATTCGTTGACCTTTCGCGTATAGGTCTGGTCTTTGTAAAGAAACAAATTCTTGGCGAGCTGCTGCGTTATCGTTGAGGCTCCTTCGACCTTTCCGGTTGTAATATTCTTGAAGACAACGCCGGCAATACGATACGGATCGATGCCGATGTGATCGTAAAAGCGATTATCCTCGATATCCAGCAGGGCGTTTTTTACATTGGCCGGAACATCCTGGATCTTGATCGGGATACGTTTTTCGATCGCGAATTCAGCCAGGATCGTCTCGCCGTCGTCAGCGTAGATCGTCGTTACCTGCGGCGGGCGATATGTGGCGAGGGCCGAGACCTCGACGGAATAGCGGGAATTATTCAGGTAGTAGGAGGCGAGAACGCCGGTCAATCCGCCGGCTGAAAGCGCCAGCAGCAGACCCATCAACAACCATGTAAATGTCGACATCCTACCGTCTTTCGACGGAATGGATTCGACCTCTTTTGTCCGTATTCTCTTTATTTCTCTCGCCATATTCCGAAATCTCCTAATTGACGAAACGCCGCATTTTGATACTTACGACAAATCCGATAGCGATAAACGTCGATAAAATTGCAGATAGTCCGGCGCTCATCAAAGGTAGCGGCACGCCGATCACCGGCAAAAATCCTAAAGCCATCCCGACATTTATAAATATCTGGAACGACAGCGCCGTTACAATTGACATTATAACAAGCATACCCGGCCGTTCGGAAGCATCGCGCGCGCCGGCGATCATTCGGGAGAGCAAAAGAGCATATGCGATCAGCAGCGAAACGCAGCCGATAAATCCTGTGTTCTCAGCGGTTACGGCGAAAATGAAATCGGTGTGCGGCTCAGGCAAAAATTTCAAGACACTCTGCGAAGTGTCGCTGTCGCCCTTGATACCGGACAAGCCGCCCTTGCCCACGGTAATTATCGACTGGATAGTATGATATCCGAACCCGCGCGGATCGACACTTTCCGGGTCTATGATCGCCAAAATTCTTTCCTGCTGGTATCGCTTAATAACGCCGGATTTCACGCCAACGATATATGCGGTCGGGATAAAGATCGCGGCTGCGGCCAACGCTAAGACAACATATCTGATCTTTACCGCCGATAGAAACAGGACGGCGGCCAGGATCGGAAAATATGTAATGGCCTGGCCGGCGTCCGGTTCAAGCATGATCAAGCCGACCGGGCCAGCCAGGATCGCGCCTCCGATGAGGACTTCCTTGAAGGCCAGCGTTCCAGCTCGGCGTGCACCGAAATATTTTGCAAGCATCAGAACGGTAGGGATCTTGACGAATTCGGACGGTTGAAATTGTCCGACAACCGGCAGTTTTAGCCAGGCCCGCTGGCCATTCACCTCGACACCAAGCGGCGTCAGCACAAGAAACAGCAGCAGCAGTCCGAATCCGTAAAAAAAGGGCGCCGCGTCGATAATTCGGCGGTAATCGCTGAACGCGATGACTAAAAATGCGGTCAATCCAATGAACAGGCCGATGATCTGCTTAGACCAATAGCTTTCCGAAGGTACCGCATTGTGGATCTGCCATACACCGAAACACGCGATCGCGATCGCCAGCGACGCCGTCAGCCAGTCAAAATCCCGCAAATCGCGTTTTTCTATTATCGCTACCATGTTTTTGGAGTTTACAGAGTTTGTAGAGTTTCTTTAACACACCACTCTAACAACTCTATAAACTCAATTAACTATCTTTTTGCTACTAGATCCGGATCGACCAGCGGTATCCCTCTTTTAATCAAATATGCATCGTATACACCTTTAACAGCCGGAGCGGCATTACTTCCGCCAAATCCCGAATTCTCGATCAATGCGATCACGGAAATCTCAGGTTTGTGCGACGGGGCAAATGAAACGAACCATGCGTGATCCTTATTTTTCCCGGTGTCCTTTCCAAGCGCCGCAACCTGAGCCGTACCGGTTTTCCCTGCGATATCGAAACCGGGTATTCGAATGCCCGCGCCCGTTCCGCCGCCGTTGACCACGGCCCACATCCCCTGGACCACCAATTCATTTTGTTCCGTCGTCATTTGTATCAGTTTCGGTTCCGGCCGCTGAAATCCAAAGCCCTGACGCTCCGGGAAGTAACTTAGGTCGCCTTCCTGTCCAACCGCACCGATAGACTTGAACTCTTTCAGCAGGTGCGGAACGTACATCTTGCCGCCGACACTGATGCTCGACACGGCCCGAAGCATCGCGATAGGCGTGACATTCACCGTCACCTGGCCGATCGAAGCAAATACGGTTTCGATATCGTTCCACTTTCCGTCTCGCTTTTCGACATACGATCTAAAGGATTTGGGCGTCTGGCTGACCTTTTCATTCGGAAGGTCGACGCCGGTCCGCTTGTCGTATTCGAAATCCTCGATCATGCTGATCAGCCCGTTAAGGCCCATTTTTAAAGCGAGCCGGTAATAATAACCGTCGCAGGAATGAGTGATCGCATATGAAAGGGGCGGCGAGCCGTGGCTTCCCATGCAGCGTGTAAATTTATTGCCGATCTGGATACCGCCGCCGCATGCCATATTCGAGTTGGCGACGGTTATCACGCCCTGCTGCAAAGCGGCGACCGATTCGGGAATTTTCCAAGTCGAGCCGGGAGGATATCTTCCCTGAATTGCACGGTTGAAAAGCGGCCTTTGTTCTTCTTGCCAATAAGCGGCGATCTGTTTGCGGCCCTCGGGAGTTTTACTTCCCTGGACAAAAATATTCGGGTCGAAGGACGGAGCCGACGCCATTACAAGGATTTCGCCGCTATTCGGATCAGACGCGATGATCGTACCGCGTTTTGTCGATGATGCGGCAAGCTGCTGTTCCGCCGCCATTTGCAGCTCGAGGTCGAGAGTGGAAACCATATCCTGTCCCGACTGAGGCGGGACAACCGCGATCTCGCTTTGCACCCGCCCGCGGCTGTCAACTATCACTTTTCTGTAACCCGGACGCCCGCGCAGGAATTCGTCGTAGAACTGTTCAAGCCCGCCCTTCCCGATTATGTCGCCCGGACGCATGCCTTTACCCTTATATTCCTCAGACTCAAGCTGCTTCGGGCTGATCTCCCCGACATATCCGAGCACGTGGGCCATATTTAATCCATGCGGATAGAAACGCTGTGGCTGGAGCTCGATCCGAAGTTCGGGATATTCCAGCGAGTGCGATTCGACCCAGCTGATATCCTGCATGGTGGCGTTTTCCTTCAACACCATCGTTTCGAAATCATTCTGCGTTTTTATCAGATTGAGACGCTCGACAACGAACTTGCTTTCCAGGCTCAAACCATTTGCGTAATCGTCAACACGTTCCGTGACATCGATCTTCTTGATCGGCTCATTGGAGAGGACGACGTTATAGGTCGGGCGCGAATCGACCAGAATCTTACCGTTGCGGTCCAGAATTGCACCGCGCGGAGCCGGGATCGGGATCAAACGGATACGCTGATTCTCAGCCCGTTCGCTGTAATATTCGCCCTGCACGACCTGGAGATAATACAGGCGCACGCCCAGAATAGTCAGCAATACGAACGCAACGATCTGGATCGTCCCGATTCTCAGTCCCAAATTCTGCGCATGTTCATTTAACTTCATAACATCTGCGTATCGATCTGTTTGTGTTATTTATTCAACCGGATAGGATTGCGCCGCCGCGTTTGGCGCCGCGTAGGAAACATCTCCCGCTTTTTATTCCGCACTCTATCGACCAGAAAATAGTCCAGCATAAGATAGATGATCGTTCCTACAATTGTCGTTCCGATCAGGGTGTAGGACATCGTGACAACGACATCGCCGGACGGTTCCTGACCGAGCAGGCGATGCATTCCGTAATAGGCCAGATCGTCGAGCAAACACGCACCCGCTATGACGGGGATACGGAGCAAAAGGTTGTCCATGTAGACCCGCCTCGCAAGCTCGGAAACCATATATGCTATCAGCGTTTTAGAGAAGCCGTTCGAGCCCAAAAGACCGCCGCTCAAAGCGTCCACGGCGATGCCCGCAAAAGTTCCGAAAAGTACCGCTTTTATCGCATCCCTCTGCAGCGCCGCGTAGACGACGATGATCAACGGAAAATCAATGTACGCAAAGGGCTCAGCAATATTGCGAAGAGTCCACTGAAGCAGTACAGCGATTATGAGTGCAATTGTGATCTTTAATTGATCCATTGTTTAATGCGACGCCGTGACAACGAGACACGGGGACGCGGAGATTTCCTTTACCATGTCGCCGCCTCTCTCCATCCCCGCGTCGTCCACATCACTTCCCCTTGACTGCATTCGGTACCTTCTGTTCGAATTCAACCTTCGCGGGCGGTTCGTAGAGCAGAATCCCTACTTCCTGCATTGAGTTTATTCCCGCGCTCGGACGTATAAATATCTGATGCGCGGTCGTGGCCGAGCCGCGATTGACCTCGACGATCTCGCCCACTTTCAAACCGGCAGGATAAATGCCGTCCTGGCCGGTCGTGTAAACGGTCTGGCCGACCTGCACGTCGACGCTTCCCGCGACGTAACGCATTTCCAAAAGATCCTTCTTGCTGCTCCCGCTGACGACACCGAGCACGTTCGAAGAGCTTATCTCACCGACAACGGCTCCCAAGCCCGATTTATCTCTGGTTATGAGATCGACCTGCGATGTGAGCGGGCTTACAGCCGTAACACGTCCGACCAGGCCTCCGCCCGTTACAACGGGCATATTTAATTTGATACCGTCCAGGCTGCCGCGATTCACGATAGACGAATCGAACCAGACAGACGGATCGCGGCCGATGATGCGGGCAGTTAAAAGTTTGTATTTGCTTTTCGGTTTGAGGTCGAGAAGCGCCTGAAGACGCTCGTTTTCGGAGGTCAGATCTTCCTTTCCCTTGATCTCGACTTCAAGTTCCTGAACACGCTGCTTTAGAAGGTCATTTTCGCTTTGAGCGGAACGTAAATTTGAGATCGAGCCGAAGTAATTGTAGAAGGCCGAGCTGACCGTAGTCACCGGAGACTGCACAAAATCGGCGGCGGTCTGCGACCATACCCGGACAATGCGCTGTCCGGAAGTGATCTCTTTGGCGTCGAACGCCATTAAAAGAAAATTACCCAATAGAAGAACGATCACCAGCCAGGGTGTTAGCCGCCATACTTCTGTTTGACTACGCTCCGCCATTTCTCTGAGTTTATAGCGTTTCTTGGGTTCAGAGAGTTCAGGAGTTCTAACTAACTCGATACTCTAAAACTCTACAAACTCTTAAACTAACTGCCTGTCATTAAGGAATTATCCCATTTAACGCGTTTGAGGAGTTCGATGTCCGATAGCATTTTGCCGGTGCCGAGCACAACGGACGAAAGGGGATCGTCGGCGATCACGACCGGCAAGCCTGTTTCGATGGTAAGGCGTTTGTCGAGATTTTTGAGGAGGGCACCGCCGCCGGTGAGTACGATCCCGCGTTCTACTATGTCGGCGGAAAGTTCAGGCGGCGTGCGTTCGAGGGCAACGCGGACTGCATTAATAATGGTTGAGACCGCATCCGAGAGAGCCTCGCGAATTTCTTCGTCCGTCATCGTGATGGTCTTGGGGATGCCTTCGATCAGATTCCGGCCGCGAACATCCATCGAAAGCGGCTCGTCGAGCGGAAATGCGCTTCCGAGTGCGATCTTAATAGCTTCCGATGTGCGTTCACCGATGAGAAGGTTGTATTTGCGTTTGATGTACTGCGTGATGGCTTCGTCCATTTCATTGCCGGCGACACGCACGGCACGCGAATAGACGATGCCTGAGAGCGAGATAACCGCAATATCCGTCGTTCCGCCGCCTATATCGACGACCATATTACCGTGCGGTTCGGTGATCGGAAGCCCGGCGCCTATCGCTGCGGCCATTGCTTCCTCGACCAGGTAAACTTCCGAGGCCTTCGCACGATATGCCGAATCCTCGACCGCTCGGCGTTCGACCTGCGTGATTTCCGACGGAATTCCGATGACCACACGCGGCCGGACCCATGATTTGCCGTTGTGGGCCTTACGTATAAAATGCTGGAGCATTTTTTCGGTAACTTCGAAATTGGCAATAACGCCGTCCTTCATCGGGCGGATGGCGACGATATTTCCCGGCGTGCGTCCGAGCATCTCTTTCGCGTCGCGCCCGACGGCCTCGACCTGGTTGGTCACCTTGTTGATCGCAACTATCGATGGTTCCGATACGACGATCCCGCGGCCTTTTGCATAAACGAGCGTATTTGCCGTGCCGAGATCGATTGCCAAATCGCTCGAAAATAAACTAAATAAAGATTTGAATGCCATTGGATAATTATTCTGTGTGTAAATTCAGCTTCTACTATTGTGGAAAAAGAGTTGACGCTCCCAAACATCGCACGAGGTGTGATCGAAAAGAGGTGACTGTTCCCCCAAAACGCTTGACCTTCAAGCATACACTCTTTCACCCTTATATTTCCAACGTTATATTCAGAAAAGAGTATTTTTTTTTTACATTGGCCGAAAAAACAAAAAAAGACGGCAAAACTCCGTCTTTTCCTGTGTGTTTTTTCGTCCGCCTATTTTTCCTTTGCGATCAGCGGTTCGGTAGTTTCGCGACTGGCGTCCGTTCCGGGTATGACGTAATTTTGCCCGTCGGCCCCATCTATCGATGGTTCAAGGGCGGCATTAAGCACATCGCTGACGCGCGTTGCCGGGATGATCTCAAGATCTTTCCGGACGTCTTCTGGAATATCTTCGATGTCTGGTTCGTTCTGGGCCGGAAGGATTATTCGGCGAATTCCGGCGCGGTGTGCGGCCAAAACTTTTTCCTTAACACCGCCGACCGGGAACACGAGTCCCGAAAGCGTGATCTCGCCAGTCATCGACGTGTCCGAACGCACTTTCCTGCCGGTATAAAGTGACGCTAATGCCGAAGCCATTGTAACACCAGCACTCGGGCCGTCTTTGGGGATCGCTCCTGCCGGAACGTGGACGTGAACGCCGTTCTGCTTTATCGTTTCGGCATTGATGCCAAGTTCGACAGCGTGTGACCAGAGATAGCTTCGGGCGGCCTGGGCCGATTCCTTCATTACTTCGCCGAGTTGACCGGTAAGCGTCAGGCCGCTTCCGCCGGGCAACGCGGTTGCTTCGATAAACAGGACCTCGCCGCCCATTTCGGTCCAGGCCATTCCGGTAGCGACACCGGCGGGCAGTTCCTTACGGGCTTCTTCGGGATAAAATCGCGGTGATCCGAGGTATTCCTTTACATCGGCGGCGGTGATGACGACTTTATCCGTCGAGCCTTGGGCCACTTTCAAAGCCACTTTCCGGGCGAGATTTCCGATCGTCCGTTCGAGCTGCCTTACACCGGCCTCGCGCGTGTAGCGCGTCGTCAAAAGGTTGATGGCATCATCAGTGATCTCAAATTGTTCGGGCGTTAATCCATTCTCTTTTATTTGCCGCGCCACCTGATACTGCTTCGCGATATTCAATTTTTCACGGTCGCTGTACCCGGCAAGCTGGATGATCTCCATCCGGTCGCGGAGCGGCGTCGGGATCGGCCCAAGCTGATTCGCCGTCGCAATAAAGAAAACTTTTGACAGGTCGAACGGCAGATCGAGATAATTATCGCGGAACGAATTGTTTTGCTGCGGATCGAGAATTTCGAGCAGCGCCGCCGACGGATCGCCGCGGTAATCGTTGCCAAGCTTATCGATCTCATCGAGCATCATCACAGGATTATTAACGCCGACACGCCGCAATGCCTGGATTATTCTTCCCGGCATCGCTCCGATGTATGTCCTGCGATGCCCGCGCAGCTCGGCTTCGTCACGCATTCCGCCGAGGCTCATTCTTTCGAATTCCCGGCCCAAAGCGCGGGCGATCGAACGTCCGAGCGAAGTTTTACCGACTCCGGGAGGTCCGACGAACAGCAAGATCGGACTTTTAGAATCGGGCCGAAGTTTAATTACCGCCAACGATTCTAAAATACGTTCCTTAATGTCTTCGAGGCCGTAATGGTCTTCATCAAGGATCTTCCGGGCCTCGTTCAAATCGAGTTTTTCCTCGCTCGACTTTTTCCACGGAAGTTCCAAAACATATTCCAGATAGGTTCGGATAACGTGGAAATCCGGCGCCGTCTGCGGCAATTGCTCCATCCGCTTTAACTCGCGTTCCGCTTCCTTTCGTACGTCTTCGGGCAGGTCGGCGGTTTCCAGGCGTTCGCGAAGCTGGGCGGCTTCGGCTTTTTCGCCGCCGCCTTCGTCGTCTCCGAGTTCTTTCTGGATGGCCTTCATCTGCTGCCGCAGAATGTAATCGCGCTGCGATTTATCCATCTCGGTTTGCGCTTCGGTGGCGATCTTCGAGCGGATCTGCATGATCTCAAGCTCGCGTGCGAGAGCGACATGCGTCAGAGTTAAAAGCTCGTCAACGGTCGTAGATTCGAGCATTTTTTGCTCGGTCTCGACGCCGAGGTCCATCACCGAGGCGAGAAAATATGAAAGCTGCACGGCATCGGTCTGTGTCATCACCGCCATCCGAATTTCGGGCGGAATATTCGGAAGCAACGCCAATGCTTCCTGGATCATTCCCTGGATATTGCGTTTCAGGGCCTCGATCTCTTCTTCATCGGTGCGTGTCAGATCGGGCAATATTTCTACCTTCGCCTTCAAAAACGGCTGGTCCTGGACCCATTCAGTCACTCGAAAACGATCCATTCCCTGCACGATAAGCTGCATGACGCCTTCGTTCCGCATCATGCGTTTGACGTTTACGATGGTGCCGATCTGATAAAGATCGTCGTACTTCGCCTCGTCGCCGGTCACGTTCTCGGTTTTCGTGGTTATACAGGCTAGCAGTTTTTCTTCCGTTGAAAGCGTCGCCTCCACGGCCTTCATCGAACGCTCGCGCCCCACCGCCAGCGGCACGACCGTTTCCGGAAACAGCGTCGTATTCTGAAGCGGCAAGATCGGGATCTCAAACGGCTGCGGCATTGGCGGCGGTAATTCTATCGGTGGTTTCTGTTTTTTTTCTTCAACCATATCTATTCTACTTGGCTTTTCTCAGCCGGATTATCAACAGGCCATTCTCAAACATATGATCGAGCACAACGCCTTCTATCGACGACGGAAATTTCAGCGTTTTCTCGAAACTGCTGTATGTGATCTCCATCTGCTGAAACGAAAGGCCTGCCACGCACGACTTGTCCCGGCGGCATCCGGCAATGTATAGGATGTTTCCCTGGACATCTATGTCGATATCTTCCACCGAAACGCCGGCGAGTTCGACCTTAACGACCCAGCCGTCGACGGTTTGATAAACGTCAGCCGCCGGATACCAGGGCCGAGCCAAAGGCTGCGGTTTTTTGGACGAACCTATGAACTGAAAATAACGGTTAGTGATTTTAGCCATTGCAAATGAGTAACCATATACCAGATGTCAAATGCTGGTCGGATCTGCCATCCAGCATCTGAATCTATCTATTTCTTGCTCCAAAAAGAACTTCCGCTCGATATTTCTTCGAGTGTTTCGGCGATCTCGCGTTCGTCTTCCATTTCGAGAGCAACATCGGCCATGGCAATTATTCCGGCAAGCCCGCCGCTTTCATCGACGACAGGAATGCGGCGGACCTGTTTGTCGCCCATCAGCCGGATCGCTTCGAATACAAAATCGTCGGGTCTTACGGAGAAAATCTCGCCCGTCATTGCATCGCCAGCCTGTGAATCCGCTCCTTTTCCGCCAGCTATCGAACGAACCACGATATCGCGGTCGGTGACGATCCCGACAAGTT
This sequence comes from Pyrinomonadaceae bacterium, assembly GCA_014379075.1. Lineage (GTDB taxonomy): Bacteria > Acidobacteriota > Blastocatellia > Pyrinomonadales > Pyrinomonadaceae > OLB17. Next base: position 10,680 of record JACMMN010000182.1, read on the forward strand.
TGCCGTCCTCGATCACCGGAATCGAACCCATGTCGCCGTCGCGCATCAAAACCGCTACTTGCTGCAGAGTCATATCGCGCGTCGCGGTTTTGACACTGCTAGTCATTATCTCGCGGCACCGCATGCGGGCTTTGGATGTTACATCCGTTTCGCTCATTAAAAACTCCTTTTCATTATTTTGTTAGACTCGGGTAAATAAAGCAAGCAGTAATATTTTCGATTCGGGATTTGCGATTTGCGATTTGAATAAGCAAACTTTATGAGGTGCAGAAGCCTGCACATTAGTAAGAACAAGTCTTATATGTCCGCAGAATAAAGAGAAATCGGCCGCAAAAAAGGACAAAAGGCGAAAAAAGTTTTCTTATGTGTTTTTTGTGCCTCTTTGCGGCCACAATCATTCCTCGATTACTTCTGCAATAATAAAGCAATGGGCAAACACCGCGTAAATAAGAAAAAGCCGAAGCGAAAAGGCGAAACGATAACGGTCGGAAAGGCCGAATCCGTTCCGCCGGGCCGAGGTGCGACCGTGAAACTAAAAGACGGGACCGAAGTCGCGTTATTTAACGTCGGCGGACATTTCCACGCCGTAGAAAACTTCTGCCCGCACAAATCCTATCCTCTCGCCGATTCGAGGCTTTACGGTCACATCGTCGAATGCGACCTTCACTCCTGGCGTTTCGACGTCCGCACCGGCGAATGTTTTACGAAAAAAAGCTGTTCGATAGAGAGTTATGAAGTTGCGGTCGAGGAAGGCTGGATAAAGCTGACCGTGTAAATTGTTTTCGCCGCCGACAATTGTTTGCAGTCGGCGGCGAATGATTATAAGTGCGTATTTGAAAACAAAATGATTCTGTCTTAGGGCTTCCAGCCGATAATATTTATCGCGCTGTTTGCCGTATAGGTGGTCATGCCGCGTTCGACAAACTTTCCCTTTCGAGGCTCCATAGCTTCTACCATGTCATAATCCTCGTTATACCCGCAAATAACATTGACGTGGTTGCCCTGCGAGTAGGAGTCATAATATCCAATGTAAACCGGGCCGGTCGTTAGCAGGTCCTGTATTGTCCCGCCTTCAACATTCGACATTTGCCAGGCTGACATTCCCCAGCTTGGCTGCTTTAATAACCACAGGATCTCGGATTCTTCCAAAACTCCATAATCTTCATCTTTCTTTGCGAAAACGGCACCCGTCGTGGAATCGCTTTCATAACGGTCGATAAGATCTTCATCTCCGCGTAATTGTTTCTGCGTTATCGAACGATTCCCCGTCGCCGCCTTAACCCAAAATTCAAGGCACGCGGCCCAGCAGCTATTTCTGTGTGTCTGCTTTACCGGATTAATATGTTTGTATTTATTTTTTACGAACCCCATTTTTTAACCTCCTTCTAATCTCTGTTACGAGACGAATGCCGGTAAATTTTTTGCTTGGAGGTCACAACCTATTTTTATCGTCAACTGTTCTCCGTGGAAAACCCATTTGATGACGGTTAAGAAAGACTGCTTGATCAGTGTTTGTGGACTTTTTTAGATGAAAATCCTTCTAAAATATGGTATAAAACAAGATTGCCCTAATAATCAGGTGGGTTTTATAAAGCAGTATGCAAGACGATCAGAGATTGACACCGTTACCCAAGACAACGGATCTAAAAGAAGTTAACGGCGAGTATCAAATGGGGTACCCGGCCTTTTATGACGAAGACGCGGTCGAAGGAAGGCGGTCTATCCGTCAGTATTTCGACATCGTTTATAAACGATTGCCTTTGATCCTTGCCTTGACTATTCTGGCAACCGCGATGGCCGCGTTTTATATGTACCGCCTGCCTAACCAGTATTCGGCAACCACACAAATGGTTATCGAACCGCGAAAACAAAAATCAGCCTCCAAGGATTCGATCAACATTAATTTCGGTAACGATGCAAATTATTACAATACGCAGCTCCAGCTGCTACAAAGCGCTGATCTGATGCGGGAAGTGGTAATTGCAACCGGGCTGTATCAGGACCCGAACCTCTTTAAGGAGGAGGAAAGGGGAATCGGCTCAGCTTTCCGGTCGATATTTTCCAGTCAAAAGAGTGAATCGGCTACCGTGACTTCTCTCCCTGTAATTTCCGAAACGGCCAGTTCGGACGAAAATAGCGAAACACCGCCGCTGACGCCTGAGCAAGAATCACGTGCAAGTAATTACGCGGCGCTGCTCGGCGGCACTTTGCAGGTGCAGCAGCAGCAGGGCACCAATATAGTACGGGTTACGGTAACGAATAAAAATCCGACGCTGGCCGCCAAGGTTGCCGATGGCGTGGCTCGGGTTTTTATAAAACAGGACGAAGAAAGAGAGTTGATGGGAGCGAGGCAGGTCAAGGAAGATCTTGAAAATTCGATCGAAAAGCTTCGCGAAACCATCGCCGAAAAAGAATCTCAATTAATTGTTGAGATGCGGGACAGCAACTTGCCGCTGCAGGAGAAAGGGCAGGATCTGTTGGCAAGCCGCCTGCAGTCGATGAGCGAGTCCTGGCAGAAAGCTCTCGAAGGGCGTCGGCAGCTTGAAGCCCGGTACAACGCGGCAGTTCAGGCAAACAGCCGCGGTGAGGGAATGAATATTCCCGATCTTTACGAAAATAAGATATTTCAGGACACGATGCGTTTAAATACGGAACGCAAGGCCAAGCTGCAGGATACTATCCGAAAGATCGAAGAACAGATCCAGGACGCCGAATCGGAACGGGCGGAACTGCTCGTAAGATATACTCCGGAATACTCGAAAGTTAAGGAAAAAGAAGAAAAGATCGCTTCGCTCAAAACCAATAAAGAGAAGACCGAGCGTGAAGTTTCGCAGATAATCGAAAGAGATCAGAATAAAATAGAGAAGGATGCGGTCGGCGGAGCGCTGGTAGCATTAAAATCTCAGCTCGATTCGGCGCGCAAGCAGGAAGCCCAATCGCTGGCATCCTATGACCGCGAGGCAGCCACTGCGAATATCCAGGGTCAGGCTCAAATGCGATTGACCACGCTGAAACAGGAAATTGATACGAGCCGCAGTCTGCTGGATAGCTATACCCAACAGCTTAAAGAAAGAGAACTGGCGATCGCCAGCGGCCGGCCGGATAATATCAAGATCGCAACCAGCGCGGTCGAATCATCGTCTCCTATAGGCCCGCAGAGAGGGCGAAATATTTTAGTCGCATTCTTTATCTCACTCGGAGCAGGTATCGGCCTGGCGTTCCTGATGGATTATCTGGATGATTCGGTGAAGAGTTCCGATGACATCGGCAGGCAGCTCGGGTTGCCGACGCTCGCGCTCATTCCGCATCACAACATTGCCGATAGGAGAAAGCTGAGCCTGATGCCTAAAAATGGAAATGGTTTGGCCTCTGCAACGGCGATGATAACGCTCGAGGACAGGCATTCGCCAATGGCCGAAGCCTATCGCCATCTGCGCACATCTCTCCTGTTCTCTTCCGCAGGAAAACCGCCGCAAACGATTCTCGTGACGTCGTCACAGCCTTCTGAGGGCAAAACCACAACCGCCATAAATACCGCGATAACGCTTGCTCAGTCCGATGCAGATGTCGTCATCATCGATTGCGACCTTCGCCGTCCGCGCCTGCACACATATTTCGAGATGGAGAATACGCAGGGCTTGACCAATTACCTTTCCGGTGAACGAAACACGGAAAATCTGATCAAAAACTGTAAGGGCCTGCCAAAGTTAAAAGTGATCACCAGCGGCCCGATACCGCCGAATCCGGCGGAACTTCTCAGCTCGGACGAGATGAAAAATCTCCTGAAGTTTCTGCGTGGAAAATACAAGCACGTCATTATCGATTCGCCGCCCGCGATCTCGTTCACGGACGCCGCGATCCTGTCCACGCTGGTCGACGGCGTGGTTCTGGTCGCAATGGCGGGCAAGAGTTCGATGCACCTCATGCGCCGGTTCAAACAGCGGCTCGGCAATATCGGGGCACGGATCTACGGGGTTGTCCTTAATGGAGTTAAATCAAATTCCGTGGAATACGACTATTACGGTTCCGGCTACTACGACTATTACGGAAAAAGCAGCGCTGACGACGCAACGCCATACATCGAAGAGGCCGCAACGATCCACGATACGAAGGGCTAAAACGGCACGGTGCCTCTGGCTCAATAGTTCGTGTTTTTTGCTTGCCGTCTCTCTAGTCGTCTTATTACTCTTGTTCTGTGGTGAATAGAAAATTTACCCACAGAACAATAGGAACAAGAAAGACAAAACGGAGAGAGAGCTAAATTTTCGCCAGAAGGTTCCTTAAATATACTCTTTGAGAGCATCTTCCCAATCCGGCATTTTAGCCAATCCCAATCTTTCACTAAACAAACAAGCCATTTTCGAGCTTTCTGGGCGTGGAGCCGGGCGCTTCAGATCGTCTTTGGAAACAGTCTCGAGAAGCACAGGATCAAAACCGCCAATTTCGCAGACCTTTTCCGCAAATCCCAGATAACTCGTGCCCGGCCCGGAATTAACTACATGGAATGTGCCAGGCAGATCGAGTTCCGCCAGTTCGCGCAGGCGTTTAGCGAGATCCCCGGCAAATGTTGGCGTCCCGAACGAATCCGAAATTGCCTTTATCGATTTACCTTCGCCCAGCAGCGTGTGCATCACGCTCAAAAAATTCGTCCCGCCGTCGCCATAGATCCATCCCGAACGGACGATGACCGAGCGGGCATAGGCATATTTCGCCCTGATCTCGCCTTCCAATTTCGATTTTGCATAGATGCCCTGCGGATTCGGCGTGTCGCGCTGTGTATAAAAACCCGGATTCAGCCCGTCGAAAACATAATCGGTCGAGATCGTGACAAAGGCCGCATCAACCGATTTGCAGGCGAGTGCAAGATTCTCCACGCCATTGGCATTTGCTTTGTAACAGGCTTCCTCGTCGGTTTCTGCTCCATCAACATTTGTATAGGCAGCGCAATTTATGACGGCGGACGGCGCCGTTCTCTCGATCACCGTCCGGACGGATTCAGGGCCGGAAATATCAAGATCAGCGCGGGTCAGGGCAATGACCTCATCACCGATAGATCTGCAATACGATACGGCCGAACGGGCGACCATTCCGTTCGCTCCAGTAATTAGAATTTTCATAGGTCTATCAATTAGTCATATAATCATACAAAATTTTAACAAAGAATTTGAGTACATCCAGCCGTTTATCTTTTGACCTGGATCCGGTTTTTAAGATAGACTTTCCCACGCCTACTCGAACATTTTCAATAAAAAAAAGAGGTTTAAATGCAATCAAGTTTTAGGATACCCATTTTTCTTATTCTCTTCGTTCTGGGTTCGTTACCCCTTACGGCTCAGAATACTCAAACGGACAATCCCGGCAAGAGTACGAGTAAACAGTCGCCGGCGGTTAAGCCGACCCCCGATGAACCCGCGAGTTCTAAAATAACGTTTCCTGACGTTGACGGTTGGGATCGGGACGAGCCGTACAAATATCCGACACCGGACGCAGGCTACAGTGTCAATTTCAATTCGCGGACAAACGGGCGCGTAACCCTTTATGTTTACAATGGCGGACACTCGAAAATTCCGAATGAACTTACCGGCCTCGTTAAAGAAGAATTAGAAGCAGCAAAAGCCGGCATTCAGGCCGCGGTAGACGCCGGAATTTACGGCAACTTGAAAGAATCCAAAATGGAAACCGTCGTGCTTGGCGGGACGAAAGGAAAGATCAGTGCCTTGCGGTCGCATTTTACACTGACACGTGAAGGAGAAAAGTTGAATTCCGACATATATTTATTTCCCTACAAAAATAATTTTATCAAGCTGCGGGTTACGCGTCCCGCCTCGACCGATAAAACCATGGACGAATCTTTCGCGAATCTTTTGTACGAGATCGACAGCTTGTTCACGAAATAATGCTGCAAGGCAGGGGAAACAGAGGTAGACAATTCCCGGCCTTTCTACTTTAACGCCGCACCGTACATGGATTTGTAGTAACTGCGATATTCGCCGTTCCGGATGCGGTTTACCCAATCCTGATTTTCGCGGTACCAATCTATAGTTTTTGCAAGCCCCTGTTCCCAGGTCGTCAGCGGTTTCCAGCCTAGTTCGGTTTCTGCTTTGGCCGGATCGATGGCGTAGCGGCGGTCGTGGCCGAGGCGGTCGGTGACGTAATTGATCAGGCTGTGCGGCTTTCCCAGCGAATCGAGCAGCGATTTTACTATGTCGATATTATACTGCTCGTTCCGTGCTCCGATATTGTAGGCTTCTCCAGATCTCCCCTTTTTAAACGCCAGCCAGATCGCCCGGCAATGATCGTCAACATAGATCCAATCACGAACATTCTTCCCGTCGCCGTATACCGGCAGCGACTCGTCGTTCATTGCGTTGGCGATCATCAGCGGGATCAATTTTTCAGGGAATTGCCGCGGGCCATAATTGTTCCCGCAGCGTGTGACGACAGTATCGACACCGTGTGTTTCGCGGGCCGCACGGACGACGAATTCGGCGGCGGCCTTCGAAGCCGCATAAGGCGAATTCGGCTGCAGCGGCGAAGATTCGGTAAAAAATTCATCGCTTTCGTCCGGCAAACTGCCCATCACTTCATCGGTTGAAACCTGCACGAAACGCCGGACGTTTTTCTCTCGTGCGGCATCGAGCAAGATCTGCGTCCCGATAATATTCGTCCGCAAAAACTCATCCGCCGAATGAATGCTCCGGTCAACATGCGATTCGGCGGCAAAATTAAACACCGCTTCGCAATCATCCGGCATCGCCGCCAAAACCTCATCGCGGCCGCAAATATCGCCCTTGATAAAAGTATGACGAGAATCGTCAATGCCTTCCAGATTTTCCAAATTCCCCGCGTACGTCAACGCATCGAAATTTACGATATTAGAGCCCGGATGTTCGTCCAACACAAGCCGTATAAACGCCGACCCAATAAATCCGGCCCCGCCGGTCACGAAAATCTCTTTCATAAAACTGTTAAGCCACAGAGAACACGGAGAGCACAGAGTGTTAAATATACCGTCTCTCTGTGTTCTCTGTGCTCTCTGTGGTTAAATCCTATCTTTCCAATTCCCGCATTTGCTTGAGCAAAATATCGGCATACTTTTTCGGCGAATCGATATTGTTCAGAACGACCTTACCCCCGTCGTCGCCTGCATTGTCGATCACAACATTTCCAAACCCAAGCAGACGCTGTAGAATGGTCGAAGAAACCGTCACGTCCTGCACCCGCCGCAAAGGCACATTCTGCGTCGTACGTGAGATCAGACCGGTGTCGATCTCGATCGTCGTATCCGTCAGCGTATACCGGATGAGCTTCTGTTTAAAATGATAAAACGCCGGGATCAACAGCAGCAGCAGCCCGACCACGACAGCGATCAACGGCGAAAGTGTCGGCAGCAAAACGGTCATCAACGCAACAACCAAAAAAGCCCCAATCACCGCCGCCGCATACGCCGCATACACAAATTTCAATGTCGGCCGTATTGAGAATATTTTCGTCTCCGGCTCCCCTCGTTGGTCAGGAGACGTGTCCGCGCTTCGCGAACGCGCCGGCAGCGAATCACGCCTTGCTACCCGCGTCTCCTCCTCCGCCGCAAAAGCATTCCCGCACTTCTGACAAAACGCCGCATCGTCCGCATTCTCTTTCCCGCATTTTATGCAATACATATCGGTTGCAATGATAACTTACCCAGGCCATAACAGTGAAATCGAGACCCTCCTGACCGAGCGCAAAAAAAGCGGCCGGTTGAACGGCCGCATGTCTTTTCGGACTAGGTGGAGAACAGATCTATGGACAGTAAAAAACTACTGATTGACGAGCATCATTTTCCCGCCCGGCAGTTTGACTGCCAAGGCATCCGGCTCATATACGGTCAACGGCCGTGAATCTTTCTGCTCTAATTTCGATGCTACCTGATTATTTACACGCTTTGCGGAATGCACGTACCGGGGATCGGATATCGAGTTATATCTGGCTGAAATTCTGCGGACATATTCCTGTGTTTCGCGATAAGGCGGGACATTATAGCCGTATTTCATTACAGCACCTTCACCCGCATTGTAACCGGCAAGGGCAAGCACTACATCGCCGTTGAAAGTATTGAGCAGCCAACGCATATATTTGACACCAGCTTCGATATTCTGCTGCGGATCATAAATTTTTGTCACGCCGAATCGCCTCGCCGTCGCGGGCATCAGCTGCATCAGGCCGCTCGCGCCTTTGTGGGACGTGGCTGTGATCTTGAAGGAAGATTCCTGGTGCATCTGAGCGTAGATAAGAAGCGGATCGATCCCGTATCGCCGTGATGAATCGACAATATAGGAATCGTGAAATGTGTTCCCGGTCGTAAAACCTTTTAAGTGGCTGCTTGATCCCATCAAAAGTCTGTTGGTATTCCCGGCGACAGCAGCTTCACGAGTTGCCAGTCCCTCCGTGACCGAAGCGGTTCCGCCTGTCTTTCTGGTTTTTGCCATGGGATCCGTGACGACCACTGACATTCTGCTCTTTCCGGTTTTCCTAACTAATTTCCGCGCAATAGGCTTAATTTTGACCGGCGGCGCGACGAGCACCTGCACTCCCTGCGAACGGTCGAAATTATCAAAAATTCGACCGCCTTTCTGACCAGGCACGGCAACCGCGAAGAAGCAGAGGCTTAGAAATATTATGTAGGGTTTTTTCATCTCGTGAACGCGAACGATTCGTCAATCCACCAGCGTCTAATATTTTTATTTGCGGAATTGGTGAATGAGGAAATGCTTCAGGGAAGCTCTAATGGAACCGCGCTCCTTTAAATAAAAAAGCTTAAAACGAACAGGGTTCCAAAAATCTTTACCAATGACAAACAATGTTTGACAGAGGAATTAAAGAGTAGCACAGAGCGGCGCAAAATGGGAAGCGAAATCTCGTTCTTTCGCTTCACGCTTTCTGATACATGCGTTATCGTTAGTTGATGCTGTATTTGTCGCAAATCCTGAGCCGGCCGATATTCGATGCAAGAAACGAAAAGATCGCGGCGATCTATGACGTGCTTGTAAAATACGGCGTTGACGAATATCCGCCGGTGATCGGTTTGGTGGCAAAATTCGGAAGGCGAAATTTCTTCATCCCACGCCGGAACATCCTGGAGCTCGGTGAAAACGGCGCAAAAATGAGTTCGGCAAAATTGGACCTCACACCCTTCGAACGGCGCGACGGCGAAGTTCTGCTGGGAAAGGACGTGCTCGATAATCAGCTGATCGATGTAGACGGCAAGCGGGTGGTGCGGGTGAACGACGTGCAATTGATCGACACCGGTGATTTCTGGCGGGTCAGCGGCGCGGATGTAAGCCTGCGTGGATTTCTGCGAAGGCTGATGCCAAAGGGATTTTACGGCAGCGACCGGCCCGTCGAGGTGATCGATTGGGCCGATGTGGGTTATCTTGCAACCGACACCGCGACAGTGACCGTGCAGCTTAAATCGTCGAAGGACAAGCTTTCCCGGCTTCATCCGGTTGAGATCGCGCAGCTCGCCGAAACACTGTCGCCGATCCACCGAACCGAGGTTGTCGAGAGCCTCGACAATGAGGTCGCCGCCGACACGCTGGAAGAAATGTCGACCGGCGCTCAGGCCCGTATTTTGGAGGATATGGACCAGGAACGGGCGGCGGACATCCTGGAAGAAATGTCGCCGGACGACGCTGTAGACGTGCTGGGTGAGCTTTCAGATCAAAAAGCCGAAGAGCTGTTCAATTTGATGGAAGACGAGGAAAAGGCCGATGTCGCCGAGCTGATGCATTTCGACCACGATACGGCAGGCGGCTTGATGACGACGGAATTTATCGTGTTTCCCAGGGACCTGACCGTCGGCCAGACGATAGCCCGCCTGCGGGAAATGGCGGAAACGCCGAACATGATCTACTACCTGTACATTGTCGAGGAAGAAAGATCATGGAAGCTCGTCGGCCTCATCAGTTTGCGGAGTTTGATACTCGCCGACCCGACTCTGACGCTTGAAAGTGTGATGAGAAATAAATTCCAGTTCGCGCACCCTTCCGATTCAGCCGAACAGGTCGCCCAAACCATCGCGGAATATAACCTTCTGGCCCTTCCTGTTATCGACGACGAAGGCGATATAGCCGGTATCGTCACAGTCGACGACGCGATGGAAATTCTGCTTCCGAAAAATTTGCAGCGGCGATTACCGCGGCTTTTTGGATGACCGGGATTTTCGTAAGAGATCTAATTGTTTGAGAAAAACTCGGTCTTTGCGTCGGAATGAATATTCTCGAGAGCTTCGAAAATCGCGTCATTCAAGCCGAAACTGCGTCCGCGTTCGTACTCAGCCGCAAAATCATCCCCGGAAATTGCGGTTTGAACCCTTCCTATATAGGCATCGCGAAAGCCGCGTTCGGCCGGTTCGATCTTGTAGCCGATGGATTCGCGCATATTATCGGCAGCCGCGGCCAATCGGGCTGACCTTTTCAGGTCGCCCCGTTCGGCGGCAAGTGCGGCAAAGCCGTCTATCGAACACGAGATAGTGATCTTATTTCCGAGAGCTTTAGCTGTATTTATGGCTTCGGAAAAATGATCCGCAGCCGCCTGATGATCGCCCTCGCCGAAAGCCGCTGCTCCCAAATTGTTTAGGGTATCGCTGACAGCGCTCTTGTTATCGAGTTCACGAAACAGCGTCAGAGATTCTTCAAAAAGCGGACGTGCGGCGCCGCTATCAAGTTCCGTCCGAGCCAGATCGCCAAGGAAACTCAAAGAAATAGCGATGCCGAACTTATCCTCCAATTCCCGGCTGATCTTCAGGCCGGATTCAAAGTATTGCTTGGAGGCTTGGACATCTCCCTGCTGCATCGCAACAAGACCCAAGCCGCGGCTGGAGAGGGCAATTCCCTGTTTATCACCTGCTTCCATGCCCGCGGCCAGCCCGTCCGCGTAGGCTTTTCTGGCCGTTTCGTAGTCGCCCTGGAATCGGGCGGCCAGCCCCAGGCCGTTCATAAATTTGAACCGCAGATCAGCCGGCGGCTCGCCGCATTTTTCCAATGCCGCCTTTAGCCACGCATAGCCTTCCGTCAGATGGCTGTGCAGCAGCCAGAAATTTCGAAGAGCAACCGCCAAGCGTACCGCCATTGCCGGTTCATTCTCCAATGACCAGCGCATTGCCGCGCGAAGGTTATCGTGTTCTTCCTCGAGACGGTCCAGCCACTTGGCAGATTGTGCGGCCTGTACGAATGGTTCTGCCTGTTCGCCAAAAGCAACAAAGTGTTCGGCGTGCCGGCGGCGAACCGCGTCGGACTCATCCGCGGATTCGAGCGATTCGAGCGCGTAATCCCTGACGACTTCGAGCATGCGGAATCGCGAATCGCCGTCAATTTGTTCCTTTTGAACTAGCAGGCTCTTGTCGATCAGCGACGTAATGCCGTCGAGTACATCAGTGGCCAGTAACTCGCCAATTGTCAACGGCACAATCTTTATCTCAACCGCACTTCCCGCACCGGCGACCACCGCTTCAGCGGCGTCGAGACGAAGTCCGCCGGCAAACACGGACAATCGGCGAAACAGCGCTTTTTCATGTTCGGTTAACAGATCGTAGCTCCAATCGACTGCCCCGCGCATAGTTTGCTGCCGCTTGGGCAGATCTTGTGCACCGCCGGTAAGAAGTCCAAGCGTGTTTTCGAGTCTCGCGAGAATAGACGAAGGCGAGAGAATTCGTACACGTGCGGCCGCAAGCTCGATCGCCAGCGGCAATCCATCGAGCCGGTTACAAATTTCTCCTACGACCGAGGCGTTCTCCTCACTGAGCTGAAAATTAGCCTTGGCGGTTTTTGCACGTTCAACGAAGAGGCGCACCGCTTCGCTGCGGCTTAGTTCTTCGAACGACAATTTTTCGGCATTCTCCGGTGTGGAAAGAGGTGGAACGGCGAATTCGGTTTCGGCCGTGACGTGTAAGATTGAGCGGCTCGTCACCAGAATTTTCAACCGGTTCGTGGAGGAAAGCAGATCGGAGATCTGCGGAGCCGCATCGACGACCTGTTCAAAATTATCCAACACCAGAAGCATCTCCTTGTCGCGAAGATGATCCTTTAACACGCCTAAAAGCGGCAGGCTGCCCGGGTCCTTTACGCCAAGCGGCTGCGCGATCGTCGAGGCGATAAATTCAGGATCCGTGACGTCGGCCATTTCTATAAAAAACACGCCGTCGTTAAAGCTTAAAAGAGCTTCTTCTGCGATCGCTTGAGCAAGCCTCGTTTTCCCAGTTCCGCCGATACCGGTCATCGTTAGCAAGCGTATTTCGGCTTTCCTCAGAAAGCTTATGATCGAGGCAATCTCAACTTCGCGTCCGATGATCGGTGAATAGTATTCGGAAAGATTATTCGGCCTGAGATTTTGCCGCCTCAGATCCTTGCCCGTGACCATCGGTATAGCAACTTCGGTCGTTGCGGAACCAAACGCATCGGCAGCTTCCTCGGCTGCCTTACGTTCACTCGAATCACTAAATGCAGGTTCAATATCGAGCCGCTTTTGCAAATTGCGCAGGTCGTTGAGCATTTCGGCAGCCGATTGATAACGCTCGTCAGGGATCCGATTTAGCGACCTCATGACAATTGTTTCAAGTTCCGCCGGGATCTCGCTGAAAAAACTCGATGGCGGTTCAGGATCGTGAGTCAAAATTGCGGCGATCGTGTCGGCCGAAGTGTCGGCGATAAAAGGCTGCTTGCCGGTCAGCGTTTCATAGAGGCATATGCCGAAACTCCAAATATCCGATCTGGCATCGATCTCAAGCCCGCGGGCCTGTTCGGGAGACATGTATGAAGCCGTGCCGAGGACCATTCCGGCCTGCGTTAAAAAACGGCTCGAATGGCCGTCTGTATCGGGAACGACTCTTTTAGCCAAGCCGAAATCGAGAATTTTCGCCCGTCCTGCGGAGCTGACGATAATATTTGCGGGTTTAATGTCGCGATGAATAATGCCGTTCGCGTGTGCCTCGGCCATCGCGTCGACAATTTGTACGGCGATCGCCAACGTTTGAGCGGTAGTGCGGCGTCGGAGACGAATCATCTCTGCAAGGGTCTCGCCTTCAATAAACTCCATTGCGATATAAGGCCTTTCACCGGTTTCGTTTATCTCGTATATCGTACAGATATTCGGGTGGTTCAAGGCCGAAGCCGCCCGGGCCTCGCGCGTAAAGCGGTCGAGGTGCTCGGGCTGCGAGGAAAGCCCCGCCGCAAGAAACTTTAAGGCTGCTTTTCGCCCTAGACGGTTGTCCTTCGCCAAAAACACCTCACCCATCCCGCCTACGCCGATGGCTGAGATGATCTCGTACTGCCCAAAATTTTCACCGATTGCTGGCATGGTAAAATTCGAGCAATTATAACATTAGTTATGAGGTGTATGTTCAGGACGCGGAAACATCGCCGGCAATGCGAGGATTCGCACTATCATATGAAACCTTAAAAATTTATGTTACGTAAAGATACTGCAAACTTGTTCGAAGGTAGTTTGTGTTGATAAACTCGGTTTACGATTTTCTAATTTTAAAAGGAGTTACTGCTATGAAGCGAAAAAGTACGGCTTATTTTATCGTTTTGGCTTTGATCGCGTTCGGATTTATATCGAATAACGGCAAGGCCTCGGATTTTGCTATTGGAACGACGCTGGAGGATTTTAGCTTGCCTGATACCGCCGGCAAGACACACTCGTTCAATGATCTGAAGGGAAAAAATGGCGCGGTCATTATTTTTCTCTCGGCGCAGTGCCCGGTCGTCAAGGGCTACAATGAGCGTATAAACCAGATCGCGGCCGATTACGCAGCGAAGGGAATAACTTTCGTGGGAATCAATTCGAATTCGACCGAATCGCTCGAACGGGTAAAATCGCACGCCGCCGAAAATTATAAATTCCCAATGCTGATCGACAAAGGAAACATTATTGCCGACAAACTCGGAGCCATGGTTACGCCCGAGGCATATTACTTCGATAGTAAGAACAAGCTCATTTATCACGGAGCGATCGATAACAGCAGAAACGGCGACAACATTTCAAGTAATTATTTGCGAACCGCTTTCGACACTTCGATGTCGGGAAAACCGGTAAAAGAAACGCGGATAAACGCCTTCGGCTGTTCTATTAAACGAGCCGGTGAATAAGAATATTTTTTTTTCCAAAAGCACGAAAGCCTTCCTTTATGGTGGGCTTTTTGTTCTGTTTTTCTTTGCCGGCGCATTAGCTCAGAATAGGAATGGCTCGGCTAAACCGCTCACGCCGAAAATAACACAGATCGACGAGATCGCTCTTAAAAAACTGCTTGCGCCCTCCGGCAAACCCCTGTTGATCAATTTTTGGGCGACATGGTGCGATCCTTGCCGTGAGGAATTCCCCGACCTTGTCAAAATCGACGCCGAATATAAAGGCAGGATCAATTTCATAACGATTTCGCTTGACGACCTAGCCGAGATCAACCGCGACGTGCCCAAATTTCTTGGGGGAATGAAGGCCGAAATGCCCGCATATCTTTTAAAGACAGCGGATGAAAATGCCGCCATCGCGTCGGTTGCTAAAGATTGGACGGGCGGACTTCCGTTTACAGTGCTTTTTAGCCCTAAGGGCGAAATTGCATATTTTCGTCAGGGAAAGATCGTTCCTGAAACGCTTCGCGGTGAATTGAATAAAAACTTTTCGAGCGATGCGAAGACCGGGGACGAGCTTTATTTAACGATCGATTTCGTTAAGGTCAAGGACGGAATACGAGAGGAGACCATGTTCTTTTACGAAAAGAACTGGAAACCGTATCGCGAGGAAGCCCTAAAACGGGGCATTATACATTCATACGAACTGCTGGAATCCGTTCCGGAAACTACCGCGCCGTTCGATCTGATCTTGATAACACGATACAAAAGCAAAGATCAGCACCAAAACAGCGAAAAGAATTTCGAACCGATACTCAAAGAGCTGCGCCCGAACGGGCCTGAGCTGAAAAATACGATAAAGCCCGATGAATTCAGGCAGAGTGTTTTTGTTTATCGCGGGAAGGCACTAATGACATCAATTCCTTAATAAAGGAACTGTTTCAGAGTTCTTGCTTTTTTCCGCTTTTTGTTTTAGTGTCATCGGTGCAACATTAGTGCAATTTCAATACAAAGGAGAATTTTATGTTACGAAGGATAGAAGATTTCCAAAAGGATTGGGCATACGAGGTCGAATCGACCGTTAAGGTCTTAAATGCTTTAACAGATGCATCGTTATCTCAGAAAGTAGCGGAAGACGGCCGTTCGCTAGGGTTTTTGGCTTGGCATTTAACGCAGACACTTGGCGAAATGCCGGGCCTCGTGGGACTTACGATCGATGCTCCGGGTTTTGATATGGAATGTCCGGCTAGAGCATCGGAGATCGCGGCAGTATACGAGAAGGCAGGGAATTCGGTAGCCGAGGAGGTCGGCAAGAATTGGACCGACGAGACATTACTCCAAGAGGACATTATGTACGGCGAGACATGGGCACGCGGTTTGACACTTTTCTATTTGATCGCTCATCAGGCACATCACCGCGGACAAATGACGGTCCTAATGCGTCAGGCCGGACTAGCCGTTCCCGGAGTTTACGGCCCGGCAAAAGAAGAATGGGCGGCAATGGGTGCACCCGCTATGCAATAGTTCCAATCTTCTGAGTTCAAGCTTCAGCTTGTCTTCCGCGTTATCGAAAACGTACGTTGAAGCGTGAACTCAGAACTTGAAGTTGAAAAAAACTCTCCAACCGCATAAAATCCATTGTTTATTTCAATTAAGAATATTTGATCGAGAAATAAACAAATGACCGCAATCACGCCCGAAATAATTGCCCAGCACAACCTGACAGCCGAAGAATACGCGAAGATCGTAAAGATCCTGGAACGCGAGCCGAACATGACCGAGCTCGGCGTTTTCAGTGTGATGTGGTCGGAACATTGTTCTTACAAATCTTCTCGAATTCATCTAAAACGGCTGCCGACGTCCGGTCCGCGAGTTATCGTGCCGCCGGGCGAAAATGCCGGTGTGGTCGATATCGGCGATGATTGGTGCGTCGCGTTCAAGGTCGAATCGCACAATCATCCGAGCTTTATCGAGCCTTTCCAGGGAGCCGCGACCGGTGTCGGCGGAATTCTGCGCGACGTTTTTACAATGGGCGCACGGCCGATCGCCGCGATGAACAGTCTTCGTTTCGGGCCGCTCAACGATCCCAAACACGGGAACCGCAACCGTTCGATCTTAAAAGGCTGTGTCGAAGGCATCGGCCATTACGGAAACTGCTTTGGCGTTCCGACTGTTGGCGGCGAGGTCGTTTTTGATGAATCTTACAGCTTAAATCCGCTCGTAAATGCTTTTGCCCTAGGCATCGTTCGCAAGGACCAGATATTTTTCGGCAAGGCTTCGGGCATCGGAAATCCGGTACTTTACGCCGGTGCCAAAACCGGGCGCGATGGAATTCACGGGGCGACGATGGCTTCGGCTGAGTTCGATGACGCGGCGCTTGAAAAACGTCCTACCGTCCAGGTCGGTGATCCTTTCCTGGAAAAACTCTTGCTCGAAGCCTGTCTTGAGGCAATGCGAAGCGGTGCCATCGAAGGCATTCAGGACATGGGAGCCGCCGGTTTAACGTCTTCGTCCGTCGAAATGGCTGCCCGTGCGGGAACCGGGCTGGAAATCGACCTGACCCTGGTTCCGCAGCGTGAAACCGGAATGACCGCGTACGAAATGCTGCTTTCCGAATCGCAGGAGCGGATGCTGATCGTTGCCCGTGCCGGCCGTGAAAAACAAGTGGTCGAGATATTTAACAAATGGGACCTCGATGCAGTCGTTATCGGCAAAGTCGTCGAAGGCGACCGCCTCAAGATCGTCCATAACGGAGTGCTCGAAGCCGATATGCCGGTGCTGGCGCTCACCGATGAAGCGCCGAAATACGACAGGCCGCTTTCACCTCGGAGACACGGAAACACGGCGACTGGGAGACTCGGGGAAGACCCAAGATCAAGAATCAAAGACGCAAATGAAGCTTTAAAACTTTTACTGGCGTCCGCTAATATCTGTTCCAAACACTGGGTTTACGAGCAATACGATTCGATGGTCCGCACAAATACCGCCGTTGCACCCGGAGCGGATGCGGCAGTTATACGCATAAAAGAGACGCGACGAGCGATCGCAATGTGCCTGGACGGTAACGCACGATTCGTCGCTGTCGATGCGAAGGAAGGGGCGAAGCTTGCCGTCGCCGAAGCTGCGAGAAATGTCGTTTGCGTAGGGGCAAAGCCGATTGCGGTTACAAACTGCCTAAATTTCGCGTCGCCGGAACGGCCGGAAGTTATGCAGTCTTTTTCCGATGTTGTCGATGGTTTGACCGAGGCCTGCGAGACGTTCGAAACGCCGGTCGTATCCGGCAATGTTTCCTTTTATAACGAAACCGACGGACGCGGAATCATGCCGACGCCGGTGATCGGAATGGTCGGGCTGATAGAAGACACGAGAAAAATTATCACGCACGGTTTTAAGAATGAAGGCGATATTATAGGGATCCTGGGCGCGACAAACGACGATCTGTCGGTCAGCGAATACGCCCAAACGGTTTTGGGCCGGACGACCGCCGAGTTGATCGAATACGGCGAAGTTCCCAAACTCGACCTGTCGCTCGAAAAGAAAGTACAGGACACTTTACTAAAGCTTGCAGATGAATTATTGCTAAATTCAGCTCACGATTGCTCGGACGGCGGACTTGCCGTAACAATTGCCGAAAGCTGTTTCTCATCGCTTGGCCGCGAAGCTATCGGCGCCGAGATCGTTCTGGAAAATTCCCACTTTTCGAATGAAGCCTTGTTGTTCGGCGAATCTCCGTCGCGAATCGTTATTAGTTTTTCGGAAGAAAATCTGGATAAAGTAAAACAAATCGCCGGCGATTGCCCTTTCGCCGTTATCGGCAAAGTTTCGGACGATGTTTTGAGGATTTCCGTCGGCGAATCCGCGATTATTTCCGCCCCTGTCAGCGAACTGGAAACGATCTGGGAATCGTCACTGGCAAAAACTCTCGAACGATAATGACAGCCGGAATCTACCTGCACATCCCGTTCTGTAAATCCCGCTGTTCGTATTGCGATTTTGCGACGGATGTTTATAAGAGCAGCGACGCGGTCGAACGGTATGTAAATGCACTTTGCGAAGAAATTTCAAATTCTCAAGAGCAAAGTCAAACGGCCGAAACCCTAGTCGATACAATTTATTTCGGCGGTGGAACTCCCTCTTTACTTACTCAGAAACAGGTTGAAAAAATCCTCAATTCGATCTATAAAAAATTTAATATTCAATCCGATATCGAGCTGACGATGGAGATGAATCCGGCGACTGTTTCGATTGAAACGCTGCGGGACTACAGATCGCTCGGCGTCAACCGGGCGAGTTTTGGCGTGCAGACATTCGATGATACGGAACTCAAGAGGCTGGCACGCGGACACGACGCGAACGATGCCCGGCAGACTTTCCGGCTGCTGCGCGAAGCGGGTTTTGAGAATGTGAGTTTCGACCTGATAGCCGGTTTGCCGAGACAGACGATTGCCGATTGGGAACGAAATCTGGACGAAGCCATGAAGCTGCGGCCGGAACACCTTTCGCTTTATCTGCTCGAGATTCACGAAGGAACACCGCTCGCCGAACAGATCCGCAACGAACGCCAGCCGCTGCCGGATGAAGATCTGGCGGCTGAAATGTACGAATTAATGCTGGAGAAAATTGCGGCAAACGGCTACCGGCAATACGAAATATCGAATTTCTCGCTTCCCGGATTCGAGTCGCGGCATAATTCGAAATATTGGCTGCTGGATCCCGTCTATGCATTTGGAGTATCGGCCCATTCGTTTGACGGAAAGCGGCGTTTTTCTAACGAGCGCGACACGGCCAAGTATGTGAAGTTGATCGAAGAAAACGGCGGAGCAGTAGTAATGCGTGAAGATGTCGATGTCGCCTCGGAATTTATTTTCCTGGGTTTGCGGCTCAATAAAGGAATCGATCTGGTCGAATATCGAAATCGTTTCGAAACGGACATTGAAGAAACGTACCGTGACAATTTGAGCCGTTTGGAAGATTCGGAACTAATTGAGCTCACGCTCGGCAACTTAAAGCTGACACAAAAGGGAATGCTTTTTTCTAACGAAGTTTTTGCGGTTTTTGTTTGAATCAGGGCAGCGGCGAAACTTTCAAGTGTGTCCGTGCTTCCCAGAGTTCAGGAAAAAACTTCTTCGACAGCGTCGTCATCAGATATCCGACGCCTTCCGAGCCGCCGGTGCCTTTTTTCATTCCGAGCATACGTTCGACCATCAAAATATGATGGTAGCGCCACATTACGATATTCTCGTCGTGTTCGATCAGCAGATCCTGCATGATGAAATAATCCGCGTATTTTTCGGGATGAGTTAAGATTTCTACAGTCGCCTGCACTCTTTCCTCGTGTGTTTGCACCGCGAAGCCGTTGCGTCCCAGAAGCGACCAGAATACTTCGCCGAGTGTCGGTTCATTGAATCTTTTCGTCAATCTCT